>JBKOVQ010000232.1:0-5884 GCA_046723985.1 Actinomycetota bacterium
GTGCAGTCCTGCCCCGAGTTCCAGTAGCCGGCGATCTTGATCCCCTCCGCGACTGCGGCCGGATCGGCGTCGTCGAAGACGATCACCGGCGCCTTGCCGCCGAGCTCGAGGTGGACGCGCTTCAGGTTCTCCGCCGCCGTGCGGGCGATCGTCTTGCCCGTCTCGACGTCGCCCGTCAGCGACACGAGCCGCACGTCCGGGTGCGTGACGATCCGCTCGCCCACGGGAACGCCGTCGCCGGTGACGACGTTCAGTACGCCCGCCGGGATCGCGTCCTGGGCGAGCTCGACGAACCGCAGCAGCGAGAGCGGCGTCTGCTCGGAGGGCTTCACCACTTGGACGTTTCCGGCGGCGAGCGCGGGTGCGACCTTCCAGACCGCCATCATCAGCGGGTAGTTCCAGGGAGCGATGCCGCCGACGATCCCGATCGGCTCGCGGCGGATCATCGAGGTGTAGCCCTTCATGTACTCGCCCGCAGAGCGACCCTCGAGAATGCGGGCAGCGCCGGCGAAGAAGCGCAGGTTGTCGGAGCAGACCGGCATCTCGTCGCGTGCGTACGCGAGCGGCTTGCCGACGTTTCGCGACTCGATCTCGGCCAGCTCTTCGGCGTTGTCGTCGAGGATGGCGGCCAGCTTGAGCAGCAGCTCCGCCCGTTCGGCCGGGGTAGAGTCGAGCCACTCGGGAAGGGCACGGGAGGCCGCCTCGACCGCCGCGTCCACGTCATCGGCAGTGCAGGCGGGCACCTCGGCGATCGTCTCGCCGGTCGCCGGGTTCAGCACCTCCATCGTCCCGCCCTCGGCTGCGTCGGTCAACTTGCCCCCGACGAAGATCTTGCGTGCTGTCAACGTGGCCACGCGTTCACCGTCCTTTCACTCGGTGCGAAGAATTCCAGACTCGCGGGTGAGCCGCTGTGCGACCGTCACCGGGATGATCGTCGCGAGCAGGATCAGGAAGACGACCACGTTCACCCCCGGCAATTGCTGGCCGAGACGGATGTTCCCGAAGATCCAGATCGGCAGCGTGTTCTGGACGCCCGCGGTGAACGTGGTGACGATCACCTCGTCGAAGGAGAGCGCGAACGCCAGCAACGCGCCCGAGACGAGCGCGGTCGAGATCGCCGGCAGGGTGACGTAGCGGAACGTCTGGAAGCCGTCGGCGCCGAGGTCCATCGACGCCTCGGTCAGCGACGTCGGCAACCGCCGGAGCCGGGCGACGACGTTGTTGAAGACGATCACGATGCAGAAGGTCGCGTGCCCGACGACGATCGTCCAGAGCCCGAAGGTCTGGCCCCAGTACGTGAAGTAGGAGTTCAGCGCCATCCCGGTGATGATCCCGGGGAGGGCGATCGGCAGGACGAACAGGAACGAGACCATCGTCCGCCCGAAGAACGAGGCGCGATAGAGCGCGAACGCCGCCAGCGTCCCGAGCACCATCGCGATGCCCGTCGCGAGCGCGCCAGCCTTCAGGGAGAGGATCAGCGCCTGCTGCATGTCGCCGTTGTGGATCGCGGGGCCGAACCACTTCGTCGTCCAGTCGGTGATCGGCCACCCCTGGACGTTCGAGGCGTTGAACGCGTAGAGGATGATGATCACGATCGGGATGTGCAGGAACAGGACGACGAGCGTCGTCCAGACCCACAGGCCGATGCGGGTGGCCCGTGTCTCTCCCATCAGAGCGCGTCGAAGGCGCCGGTCCGCTTGGCCAACGCCAGGTAGATGCCCATGATCACGAGCGGGATTGCCGCGAACGCCGCCGCGAAGGGCAGGTTGCCCGAGACGCCCAGCCCGGTCGAATAGACGATGTTGCCGATGAAGGTGGAGCCGGCGCCACCGACCAGGCTCGGGGTGATGTAGTCGCCGAGCGTCAGCGAGAACGTGAAGATCGAGCCGGCGACGATTCCCGGCATCGCCAGCGGGAGGATCACGCGGCGCATTGTCATGAAGCCGCTCGCGCCGAGGTCGCGCGATGCCTCGATGTAGGAGTGCGGGATCCGCTCGAGCGCGGCGAAGACCGGCAGGATCATGAACGGGAGCCAGATATAGGTGAACACCAGCCACATCGCCCAGTTCGAGTAACCGAGGTTCGCACCGGGGAGTCCGATCTTCTCCAGCGACCAGTTCAGGATCCCGTCGTTGGCGAGGATCACCTTCCAGGCGTAGACCCGGACGAGGTAGCTCGACCAGAGCGGCAGCAGCACGAGCACGAAGAGCATCGCCCGCACGCGCGGTGACGCGAGGCGGGCCATGAAGTACGCGAACGGGAACGCGAGCACTGCGCAGGTCGCCGTCACCGCCGCGGCGATGTAGACCGTCCGCCAGATCACGCCGCGGAACGGCCCGCTCTCGAAGATCTGGTGGAAGTTGTCGAGACTCCACGAGTGCACGACCTTGCCGGTGAACGAGTCCACGCCCCAGAACGCGTAGACGAACAGGGCCGCGAGCGCGGCAACGTAGATCAGGACCATCCACGCCGCGGGCGGAACCAGCTCGGCCACGGTGCGCAGCCAGCCGTGACGCCAGAACGGAAGCGACAGGCGGCGGCGGGCCCTCCGCAGTGAGGACCCACCGCCGACGACGTTGGTCGCTACGAGACCACCTCGTTCCAGGCGGTCACCCACTTCGAGTAGTCCATGCAGTCCTTCTTGCCGTTGCCGCAGTCGGCGACCGGCGTCTTCCAGAACTTGATCGAGGCGTAGTAGGACTCGGGCGCGTTGGCGTGGTACAGGGCGCAGGAGCCCTTGCTGAGCTTGTTCATGTAGCTGCAGGCGAGCTTGTTGACCGGCGTCTCACCGTACGTGGTCGCCTGCATGGCCTGCACCTTCGGGCTGGAGATGTACGAGTACCAGGCGTAGGCGCAGTTCGGATGCTTCGCCTTCTTCGACAGCATCCAGGTGTCGAGCCAGCCGGTTGCGCCCTCCTTCGGGATGATCTCCTTGACGGGCACCTTCGCCGCCTGGAGCGCACCGGTCGTGTACGGCCAGGAGGCACCGACGATCGCGTCGCCGTTCTTGAAGAGGCTGATCTCGTCCGAGGCCAGGCCCCAGTACTTCTTGACGAGCGGCCGCTGCTTCTTCAGCAGTGCGATCGTGGCGTCGAACTGAGGCTTGGTCAGCTCGTACGGATCCTTGATCCCGAGCGCGGGCTTGGTCTTCGAGAGGTATAGCGCCGCGTCCGCGATCTGGATCGGGTTGTTCGGGACCGTGATCTTGCCCTTGTACTTCGGGCTGTACAGCACCGAGACGCTGGTCGGCGCCGGCTTCACCTTCTGCGTGTTGTAGAGCAGGGTGTTCGGCCCCCACTGGAGCGAGATCCCGTAGTGCTTCCCGTCCACGGTGTTGTTCGGCGGCCCCTGGAAGGTCTTGAAGAACTGCTTCCAGCGGGGGACGCGGTTGACGTCGACCGCGGCCACGTCGCCGCCGTAGATCAGCCGCAGGCTCGCGTCGCCGGAGGCCGAGACCATGTCGTACTGGCCGCCGCCGCCGGAGCGCATCAGCGTCACCATCTCGTCCGAGGAGCCGGCGTACTTCGCCTGCACCTTGCAGCCGGTCTGCTTCTCGAACGGCTTCACCCACTTCGCGTCGAGGTAGCCCTCCCACGCGATCATCGTCAGCTTGCCCTCGTTCGCGCTGACCTTGGACGTGCCTGCCGCAGGCGCGGCGAGGGCCACTGCGACGAGCGCGAGTGCGACGTAGCGGAGCCTGACTCCCGTCATCCGTCCTCCTTCCTCCTGTTCTCGATGTCGAATGTCTGGCTGGGGTTCCAGGCGACCGTAACCGGCCGGCCCTCGTCCTCGACCGGGAACGGTCCGGACGCGTTCTGCCGGACGACGACGAGCTCGCCGCCCTGTTCGAGGTCGATGACGTACCGGGTGATCATCCCGGCATATATGACGTCGCGAATCGTCCCTCGTTCGACGTGATCGGCGGCATCGGGCCGTTCTCCCTCGCCGAGCAGCTTGATCTTCTCCGGGCGAATAGTGAACCGGCGGCCTTCGCGCTCGAGCAGGTTCGAGATGCCGACGAAGGCGGCGACGAACTCGTTGGCGGGCCGCTCGTAGATCTCGGCGGGCGTCCCGATCTGGTCGATGCGGCCCTGGCTGAAGACGGCGATCCGGTCGCTCATCGTGAGCGCCTCCTCCTGGTCGTGCGTCACGTAGACGAACGTGATCCCGACCTGCTGCTGGATGCGCTTCAGCTCGGTCTGCATCTCCTGCCGCAGCTTCAGGTCGAGCGCGCCGAGCGGCTCGTCGAGGAGGAGAACCTCCGGGTGGTTGACGATCGCGCGGGCGAGCGCGACCCGCTGGCGCTGGCCGCCGGAGAGCTGAACCGGCCGGCGACCGCCGAAGCCCTCTAGACGGACGAGGGCGAGGGCGTCCTCGGCGCGGCTGCGCCGTTCCTGGCGCCTCACCCCCTTCACCCGCAGCCCGTACTCGACGTTGTCGGCGACAGTCATGTGCGGAAAGAGCGCGTAGTCCTGGAACACCGTGTTGACGTCGCGCTCGTACGGCGGCCGACGGGTGACGTCGGCGCCGTTCAGCTCGACCCGGCCGCTGTCAGGCCGCTCGAAGCCGGCGATGATGCGCAGCGTCGTCGTCTTCCCCGACCCGGAGGGGCCGAGCATCGTGAAGAACTCGCCGCGCGCGATCTCGAGGTCGATCGAGTCGACCGCGACGACGTCGCCGTACGTCTTCCGGATCCCACGCAGGACGACGTCCGCCTCGGGCGGAGGCGATTGCGTGGCCTGGTCGGGCGCCTGCTGGGGCCGCTCCTGCAACGTCACGGAGACGTCCGATTATCGTCGTTTCCGGCGGCAGACCGCCCGGTTGCGGGCGTCCTCCGCATCTGTGGACAAAGAGTCGCGGCTTCGGCACACGTCTGGTGCCAGGCATTGATTGTGGAAAACGCGGTGCCGAGCGGCGGTCGGAGCGCGGCCGGCGGCGTCAGCCGGCGCGGACCAGCGCCCACGCGTCCGACCAACCGAACCAGTCGATGCAGGCCGCGCCGCGGCGGTCGTAGCAGTCCTTTTGCGGCGTACGCCAGAACGAGAGCCGCGACCACCAGGCCTCGTCGCCGGCGTGTACGGCCTTGCAGCCCATGTAGGCACAGGCAGCCGGGGTCGCCGGCGCTTCGTGGAGGTAGCGGGCCGAGGCGGCATTCGCCTTCCCCGAGAGGATGTAGTCGAGCCAGCGGTACATGCACCCCGGGTGCTTCGCGCCCGCGAGGACCATCCAGGAGGCGGAGCGGGCGGCCGAGCCGCGCGGGACGGTGGTCGCGACCGGCACCTCGTCCGCGCGGAGGAGCGCCGCGACCCGCGGCGTGACCTCGCCGACGATCGCGTTCCCGCCGGTGTAGTCGGCGAGCGCTGCGGTCGTGTCCTGGTAGTAGGCGCCCACGCTCGCGCTCTGCTCGGCGGCCGTCCGGACGACCCGCCGGAACTGCGCCGCACCGAGCTCGTACGGGTTTCGGTAGCCGAGCCGGATCGCCCTCATCGCGAGGGTGATTGCGGCGTCGTACAGCCCGATCCGGCCCGCGTACCGCGGGTCGTCGAGCACGGCCCAGCTCGCCGGAGCCGGGCGCACGAGGTCGGTGCGCCAGAGCAGCAGGTCGGGCCCGCGGCCGTGGGGAATGCCGACAACCCGCCCGCGCTCGAGATTCTGCGGCAAGGTCTTCAGCACCGGGTAGACGTTGTCGTAATTCGGGATCAGGCCGGTGTCGATCGACTGTACCTCCCGACCGCCGGTCAGCACCTGCGTGACGTCCCCGAACGCCGCGACCCCGTCGTAGCCGCCGCCGTCGACGGCGTCGAGCAGCTCGGTCGAGCTGTGCACTGTGCGGACATGGACCTTGCAGCCCGTTCGCTGGACGAACGGCGTGACCCAGTTGACC
>JBKOVQ010000219.1:0-8324 GCA_046723985.1 Actinomycetota bacterium
GCCTTCATCCGCTCGCGGCTGCGGCCGCAGTTCCACTACCTGACCGGGACGGAGAAGACGCTCCGCGCGGTCTGGCGGGAATACAGGGTGCAGGCGGTTCCGCAGGGGGAGGCGGCCGTCGACCATACGCTGTACACGCTGCTGATCGACCCGGGCGGCAAGGCGCGCGTGCTCTTCGACGTCCAGGCGAGGCCGGCTGCGATCGCCCACGACGTCCGTCTCGTACTTCCCTAGCGGAGGACCACCACCCTGCTGGTCGCGACCGGCGTCCAGCCGTCCTTGTCGACCAGCACGATGCGGACCCGCGCGGGACGCTGGATCCGAACGTCTGCCTGGGACACGTAATTCATCAGCCCGCTCGCAACCGGGTACCAGCCGAAGCGCTCGCGGCTGAAGGTCTCGACGAGGAACTTGGCGTACGGGGCGCTCGGCGTGACGGTCACGGCGACGCCGGTCCGGGTGGGCCGGACGATCACGTGCTGCGAGCTGACCAGCAGCCGCCGGGTCTGGCTGACGTCGGTGCCGCTCATCGCGCGGTAGTCCCCCGTGACCTCGGCCTTCACCGTCGTCTTCCAGGTTCCGTCTGCAGCGGGCGCCACGGTCGCGACGGTCGTGAAGGCCCCTCCGTCGGGCTTTCGCTGGATGACGACCGGCTGCTTCGTGTCGGCGGTGCGGCCGTCGATGTCGACCGGGGTCCCGACCTTGGCGACCGCCGTGGGGAACAGCCCGAGGGTCACACGCCGCACGTCGATCTCGCCGGTAATGCTCGGATGGATGGTGCAGTGGTAGCGGTACGTCCCGACCTCGTTGAACTGGAAGCTGAAGCGGTCGCCGCTCTGGACCTGGTCGGAGTCGAAGAGCCTGGTGTCGGAGGTCACCGTGTGCGTGCGCACGCTGACGTTCGTCCAGAGCACGGTCTCGCCGGGCAGCACGTCGAGTGGCGACGGGCGGTAGTCGGAGAACTCGCCGCTCACCTCCTGGGGGGACGATGCGCCGGCGCCCGTCGGGACGAGGACGAGGAGCGCCGCGACCCCAACCAGGCCAAGCCGCCGGAGCCTCACCGCGACACCCGGTAGATCCCGATCATCCCGCGCATCATGTGGTCCTCGACGTGGCAGTGGTAGAGCCAGGTCCCGGGGGCATCCTCGCGCCAGCGGAAGCGGTATGACTCGGCCGGCCCCACCGTCTGCGTGTCCTTCGGGATCTTGCTGCGCGAGATCCAGCGGTGGCCGTGGACGTGGAAGGTGTGGAAGTCCGATCCCATCGCCATCACGTCCCACTGGACGAGGTCGCCGACCTTCGCGCGGAAGACCGGCGTGTTGCCGACGAACGCCCGCCCGTCGATCGTCATGAACTTCCCCATCGGCGCGAGGACGATTTCGAACTCACGGTCCGGTGCCTGCTCGTTCCGCCCGAGGATCGAGAGCATCCCGAACATCCCTCCGTCGATCGACTCCATCATCGAAGGCGAGTGGTCGTGGTAGGGCCAGACGCCGGCGGAGTCCTCGCCGGCCTTCAGCACGTAGGTGTACGACTGGCCCGGCTTGACGTTCCCTGTCGGTCGCAACGCGAGGACGCGGGTGAGGGCCCTCGTCCTAGCGTTCGGCGTCGTCCTCGCCGCAGGTCCTACGCAAGTGCGTCAGATGCGGCGGTCCGCCGTTACGGCGCCGGCGTGAGCCCGTGCCGCCGCATCACCTCGCCGAGGCGGGCGGGATCGGGCGGACTGCCGGCCGCGACCGCCTCGTCGACGACGGCGGCGATCTCCCGAAAGTACTCCGGGCCGAGGAGAGCCGGAGTAACCACGGCGAGCACGCGCGCATCGACCTCGCCCTCGTTCTCGAACCGGTGGACCGCGCCCCGGCGGATGCAGAGCACCTCACCCGGGCCGACGTCGACGCGCTCGCCGTCCACCATCCAGGTCAGCGTGCCCTCCAGGCCGTAGATCGTCTCCTCGTAGGCGTCGTGGCTGTGCGCGACCGGCACCCTGGCACTGGACGGCACGGTGAACTCGAACAGGGCGGCGGAGCCACCCGACTCCTCGCCTTCGAGCAGGAACCTGATCTCCAGCTCCCCGATCCTGATCTCTTCCAAAGTCATGCTCGGCATCTTCTCTCCTCTCATGGTGGTAAAGTCGCTTGACAATATATGGCGACTCCGGAAAAGTCAAGCCACTTTACGACTAAGGGCGATCAAGGGCCGCTCATCGGCGCTCTGCTGCGGGTTCCTTTGGAAGCGGTGCGCACGCGGATGCTCACCCGGCTGCATGAGAGCGGCTTCGACGACTTCGAGCCTGCCCACTTCACGGTCTTCCGCTACCCGAGCCCGGACGGCGAGCGCCCGTCGGAGCTGGCCGCCCGTCTGGGGATCAGCAAGCAGGCATTGAACTACCTGCTCGGAGAGCTCGAGCGCCTGGGCTACCTCGAGCGCGAGCAGGACCCCGACGATCTGCGCGGCAAGCGTGTCGTCGTCACCCGGCGGGGAATGGAGGCGACGAAGGTCATCCGCGCCGCCGTGGCCGAGCTCGAGCGGGAATGGGCGGAGCAGCTCGGCACACGGCGCTTTGCGCAGTTCCGTTCGCTCCTGATCGATCTGAACCGGCTCGTCTGACGTCCCCCTAGTACCCTTGCCCTCGTGGGCGAGCTCCGCGACTTGCTCGAGTCGAGGGCCGGGGAGGCGCTCGACCTGCACGCCGAGTACGTCAACCCCCAGATGATCCGCGTGCTGCGGACGATCGGCTTCGACCGCGGCTGGGCGCGCACCGAGGGTGCCTACCTCTACGACGCCGACGGCGAGCGCTACCTCGATTGGCTCGGCGGCTTCGGCATGTTCAACGTTGGCCGGAACAACCCGCGTGTCCGCGACTGGCTCGCCGAGGCGATGGAGCTGCGGACCCCGAACGCGCCGCAAATGGGCGTCTCGCCGGTCACGCCGCTCCTCGCGGAGGAGCTCGTCCGCCGCGCTCCGGCCTCGATCGGGAAGGCGCTGTTCACGAACAGCGGTACCGAGTCGGTCGAGGCGGCCCTCAAGCTCGGGCGAGCCGCGACCAAGCGCGAGCGGGTCGTCTGCGTCGAGCACGCCTTCCACGGCCTCACGCTCGGTTCGCTCTCGGTCAACGGCGAGGCGGCCTTCACCGACCGCTTCGGGCCCTATCTGCCGGGCGTCGCGCGAGTTCCCTTCGACGATCTCGACGCCCTCGAGGCCGAGCTCCGGCGTGAGGACGTCGCGCTGTTCATCGTCGAGCCGATCCTCGGCAAGGGCGTGATCCTCCCGAGCGACGGCTATCTAGCAGGCGCCCAGGAGCTCTGCCGCCGGTACGGGACGCTCTTCTGCCTGGACGAAGTGCAGACCGGTTTCGGCCGCACGGGCAGGCTTTTCGCAGCCGAGCACTGGGGCCTGGAGCCGGATCTTATGCCGGTGGCGAAGTCGCTCTCCGGCGGGTACGTCCCCGTTGGCGCGCTGCTGATGAGCGACGCGGTGTACGAGGCGGTGTTCGACTCGCTCGAGCACGCGTTCAGCCACGGCTCGACGTTCGCGCCGAACGACTACGCGACCGTCGCCGGGCTCGCCACCTTCCGGGAGCTCGACGACGGGGACCTCGTCGGTGCCTCGGCCCGACGCGGCGAGCTGCTGCTCGAGCGCACCCGACCGCTCGTCGAGCGCTACGAGGTGGTCAAGGAGGTACGTGGGCTCGGGCTGATGTGGGCGATCGAGTTCGGAGAGCCCGACAGGGGCCGCACGACCTGGCGGATGCTCGAACGGATGCAGCCGGGGATCTTCGCCCAACTCGTCGTCGCGCCGCTGTTCACCGACCACCGGGTCCTCAGTCAGGTCGCGGGCCACCGCGTGAACATCGTCAAGGGCCTCCCGGCGCTGACCATCTCCGAGGACGACGTCGACTGGTTCGCCGGCGCGCTCGACGAGGTGGTCGGCGAGGCGCAGAAGATGGGCAAGGCGATGACGAGCTTCGCGCTCCGTGCCGCGCGGGCGGGCCGGCGCAAGAACGCACCGGCGACCGCGGCGGGTTAGCGCGGCTCGTTCAGGCGAACGCCGAACGAGCGCGCGACGGCGAGCGTCTTCAACGTCTCGTTCCGGTAGCGGAGCGCCTCGGCGACGGCGATGTCTTCCGGCCGAGGCGCCGGGCTCCGCAGCTTGGCGATCAGGCGTTCGAGCATGGGTTCCTCCTTTTCGTCTAGCCCTCGCGGGGCTCCCAGCGAAAGGTGCGCACGGAGAGGATCAGTCCGGCCAGGCCCCAGGCGGCGACGACCGCGACCTGTTCCCAGTTGTCCCAGATCGGCTGATGCAGCAGCACGATGTTCCGCATCAGCCGGATGAAGTGCGTCAGCGGCAGGATCTCGGAGATCACCTCGAGGAAGTGCGGGAACGACTGTGCCGACCAGAATGCCCCGGCGAGGAACGACACCGGCAGGTAGACGGCATTCACCACCGCGGAGGCCCCGTCGCCGGAGCGGATCGCGCCGGTCAACGCGATTCCCATCGCGGCGAAGGCGAGCGTCCCGAGCAGCACGGCGAGGATCACCGAGGGCCACTCGTGCGGCAGCGGGACGTCGTACAGCAGCTTCGCCAGCACGATAAGTGCGACCGCCTCGATGGCGTAGACGATCGCGGTCGAGGTGATCACGGAGCCCAGATAGGTCGCCGGCGGTAGCGGCGTCCCGCGCAGACGCTTCAGCACCCCGCTCTCGCGCCGGAGGACGAGCACGATCGCCAGCCCGGCGAACGCGGTCGAGACGACGCCGTAGCCGAGGATCCCGGCGAGCAGGTACGCCGACGCCTTCACGCCGTGCTCCTTCTTGATCGTGTCGTCGCCGTAGACCGATCCCAGCAGTACGAAGATGAGGAGCGGGAAGAGGAAGGTGAAGAACGCAAGCTCGCGGCTGCGCCAGTAGAGCCGTTGCTCGACGGTCAGCTGATGCCGGAACAGCCTCATGAGGTGGTCGCCTCCTCGTCGCCGGTGAGGGCGAGGTAGATCTCTTCCAGCGTCGGTCGGCGAACGCTGAGGTTCTCGAGCTCGCGCCCCTCGCCGAGCGCCTTCGTGGTCAGGTCGTGCAGGACCCGGGTCGGCTCGTGCGTCGAAACGACGACGTCCTCGCCGTTCCAGCGGTAGCGGATCTCCGTTGCCGGGGCAGAGCCGGTGAGGTCCGCCGGACGACCGATCGCCGCGATCCTCCCCTCGCGCAGGACGGCGACCCGGTCGGCGAGGCTCTCCGCCTCGTCGAGGTAATGGGTCGTCAGCAGAATCGTCTTGCCCAGCGCGCGGAGAGACCGGATGACCTCCCAAGCGGCGCGGCGCGCAGCCGGGTCGAAGCCGGTCGTCGGCTCGTCGAGGAAGAGCACCTCGGGGTTGCCGATCAGACCGAGCCCGAGGTCGAGACGGCGCTTCTGCCCGCCGGAGAGCGTGCGGACGCGGGCCTTGCGCTTCTCCTCGAGCCCGACGAGCACGACCACCCGGTCGACGTCGAGCGGGTCCCTGTAGTAGCCGGCGAAGAGCTCCAGGCTCTCGGCGACGCTGAGGTTCGGGTACATCGCCGACGACTGGAGAACGACCCCGATGCGGTCCCGCCAGACGAGGTCGGCCTGCTGCGGGTCCTGGCCGAGCACCTCCACGGTCCCGCTGTCGCGTGTGCGATAGCCCTCGAGGATCTCGACCGTCGTCGTCTTGCCGGCTCCATTGGGACCGAGCAATCCGAAGACCTCGCCCGCCTCGATCTCGAAGTCGATGCCGCGCACCGCCTCGTGCGAGCCGTACGTCTTGTGCAGATCCTTGACCGAGACCGCCGGCATCGTGATATATCTACCAGATATATCGCTCGCTGTCACCCACTGCACGTGTCATTCTCGGGATGCTCCGCCTGGGGAGCAGGACCGGGTACGACATCAAGCAGAAGATCGAGCTCTCGACCCGCTTCTTCTGGGGCGCAAGCTACGGCCAGATCTATCCCGAGCTGAAGCGGCTCGCCGCCGCGGGGCTGGTCGAGGCCGAGCCGGATCCGCGTGGCGGGGTGAAGCGCACCGCCTACCGACTCACGCCCGCGGGTGAGCGGGTGCTGCACGACTGGCTCACCGACCAGGGCCACCAGCTCTTCGAGATGCGCGACGAGGCGCTTCTGAAGATCTTCTTCGGCGATCTGCTCAGCCCCGACGAGTTGATCGCGAACGTCGCCGCGCGTCGGGAGTGGTGCGAACGGACGCTCGAGCTCTTCCACGAGATCGACGAAATGACGGTGACCGGCTGGGGGCCGCGGGAGTCTCCGACCGAGGCCCTGCACTACGGGCTCGAGCTGATGGAGTGGATGCGCGGCTGGTACGCGCGCAAGGAGGCCGAGCTCAGAGCTCGAGCACGGCAAGGCCGGCAGGCGGAAACGCCGGCTCGGGGCCGCCCGCGATCACGGCGCTGATCCGGCCGCAGTCCGGCTGGTGGCCGATGACGACCGCGTCGCCCCGCTCGGCGACGGCGGTGCGCAGGGCATCCGAGTCCGCTCCCGGTGCGAGCCGCTCGTCGGTCTCGGGGTCGGCGGCGAGCGCCCAGGCCAACTCGGGCGCCGTCTAGTAGCCGGAGGCCTTCCAGACGGCGGCCGCGATCGCCCGGTAGCCGGCGTCGGTCGGGTGCGGGTCGTCGCGCGAGCAGATGAAGGTGAGCGAGCAGATTTGCGCCCGCTCCCGAGCGACGCTGCCCTGCGGGTTGAATGCCGGGAAGGTGGCGGCGAACCGGGCATCCGCACTCGCTGCCGCTCGTGCCATGGACGCGTTGATCGAACGGAGCAGCGGATCGGTCCTTTTCAGGTCGCCGGCGTTGAAGTTCCAGGTTCCGGTGACGATGATCTCCGCGTTCGGCGCGGCCGCGCGCAGACGCCGCAGGATGCCGGCCAGCCGAGAGGAGAATTGCGCGATCGCCCGCGGCGCGCGCCTGCGAGCTCGAATAGGGATCGTGGAGCTTCCTCCCCTCCGCCACGGGCAGCCGCCCCGGACGAACGTCACGGTCGACTCCCCTGGGCAGCTGTAGTCGACGACACGGATCTTCAGGGAGAGCGGCCGCAGCCGTGCGGCGAAGACGTCGACGTATCCGGTGCGGTAGCCCGAGGGCGGGAGCGCCCTGTCGACCTTGTCCGGCTGGACGCCGTAGGCGATCGAGTCGCCCAGGGCGAGGTAGTAGGTCGTCGGAGTCTGCTGGACGGCTGCACCCTCGGCCGCGAGGCCCACGAGCGTGCCGGCCGCGAGCAGGCCGGCAACAACTGCCTACCGCAACATTCTGGCCCGCGACTACAAACCGGAGGGACCACCGCGGCTAGAGTCGCCCTGTGCCGCGCTTCCGCTACGTCGTCTGCGACGTCTTCACCGACTCGCCCCTGACCGGCAACCAGCTCGCCGTCTTCACGGATGCGCGCGACATCCCCGAGGACACGCTCCAACGGCTGGCCCGCGAGATGAACTTCAGCGAGACCGTCTTCGTCTACCCGTCCGAGTCTGCGCACGCGCGGATCCGGATCTTCACACCGGGAGCCGAGGTGAAGTTCGCCGGGCATCCGACGCTCGGCACCGCTTTCGTGCTGGCGGGGCCGCTCCAGCTCGCCGAGATCCGCTTGGAGACCGGCAGCGGCGTCGTCCCCGTCCGGCTCGAGCGGGAGGGGGCTCGCATCGTGTTCGGCAGCATGGACCAGCCGATCCCGACGATCGAGCCGTTCGACGATCCGGACGGGCTCGTGCAGTCTCTTGGCGCGGGAGGGTCCGAGCTGCCGGTCGAGCTCTACGACAACGGTCTCCAGCACGTCTTCGTCACGCTCGGCTCGGAGCAGGACGTCGCGGTTCTGAAGCCCGACCTCGCCGCCTTCGCGGACCGCGGCGAGGTGCTTGGTGTGAACGTCATTGGCGGCTCCGGCGCAAGCTGGAAGACGCGGATGTTCATGCCGAGCGGCGGCATCGCCGAGGATCCGGCGACAGGCTCTGCGGCGGGGCCGCTCGCACTGCACCTCGCGCGGCACGGCCGGATCGCATACGGCGACGAGATCGAGATCTCGCAGGGCGTGGAGATCAACCGCCCGTCGAAGCTCTACGCGCGCGTCGAGGGCAGCGCCGAGCGGGTCGAGCGGATCGAGGTCGGCGGCGCTGCGGTGATCGTCGCCCGCGGCGAGTTCCAGCTCTAGACCTTGTAACACAGTGTTACTTGCAGGTTCGGCGCGGAGAGGTGACACGGCCGTGACAGGTTGGGGGCGAGGATTCGGGGGTGGTGACGATGGCGCCGCGGATCTCGGGTCGGTTGATCGAGGCGATCGTTCGGTTCGACGATCCGGGTCGGCCGATCGCGGAGA
>JBKOVQ010000129.1:0-4436 GCA_046723985.1 Actinomycetota bacterium
CGATGCAGCAACGAGTCTCGTGGGCTCGGAGATGTGTATAAGAGACAGCAGGAGGGCAGCCCGATGTTCATCCACCCGAGCCCGCCGGCGGCGTGCCAGGTGGCGACGATCGGGCAGCGAGCGACAGCGAGCGTCGACACGCAGATCGCGGGCGTCATCGGCTCGTGCAGGTGGAGCACGTCGAACCCTTCCTCGGCGAACACGCGCTTGAGCCTGAACGGGACGGACGGGCTCAGGCAGATGTTCGGCAGCGAGCCGTTGGCGGGGACGATCACCGTCCGCCCGACGGGGATCACGTCCGGCGGAGGATCGTCGTGGCGGCCGTGCCGCGGATGGAGGGCACGCGTGAACGTGCCCGGCGGATCGTTGCCGATCACGATCTTCACCTCGTGTCCGCGCGCCTGCAGCGCCTCGGCCTTGAGCTCCGCGTGCTCGAGGACGGCGCCCCAGAACGACCACGAAAACGGCACGACGATCCCCACCTTCATCCCGCAGGGAGCCTAGTCCCTGGGCGTTATGCTCGGTCAGTGTTCGAGGAGGGCCTCGCCGAGCTGCACACCCACCTCGGCGGCTCCGTCGCCTCGGAGATCCTGTGGAGCATCGCGCACGAGCAGGGCATCGCTCTGCCGGTCAAGGACTACTGGGAGTTCGACCGCCTCGTCACCGTCTCCGACCCGCGCGGCGTCCCCGACCTGAACGCGCTCGACTCGATCTACCACTGGACCGAGCTGATCCAGTCGAGCCCGATCGCGGTCGAGCGTTCGGTGCACGCCGCGATCGGCGGCGCGTACCGCTCGCAGCAGATCACGACGCTCGAGCTGCGCTTCAACCCGATGAAGCGGAACCGCGGCGGCGAGCGCGACCTCGACCACATCATCATGGCCGCCGCTCGCGGCCTCGACCGCGCGAGCCTGGAGTACCCGCAGGTGCGCGCCGGCCTTATTCTGATGATGGACCGGACGTTCGACGAGCGTCAGAACCAGATCATCGTCGAGAAGGCGATCCGCTACCGGTCGCGGGGGATCGTCGGGATCGACATCGCCGGCCCTCGCCCGAACGGCGGCCGCTACGCGTACGCGCAGCTCGCGCCGCTGGTCGACGAGGCGCGTGCCGCCGGCCTCGGGATCACGATCCACGTCGGCGAGGAGGGCGGCGCGCACGGCATCGAGGAGATCGCCGAGGTGGTCGAGTCGCTCCGGCCCGACCGGATCGGCCATGGGATTCTCGCGGCGCGCGATCCCGCCCTCCTGGCGGAGCTGCGCGAGCGCGGGATCGTCCTCGAGATCTGCCCGACGTCGAACCTCCTGACGAAGGCGCTCCCCGACGAGGCCGCCGTCCGCACGACCCTGCGCGCGTTCGCGGACGCGGGCGTCCGCTTCACGATCGCCACCGACGGGCCGGAGATGATGCGCACCCACCTCCGCGACGAGCTCGACCTGCTGCTCCGGATCGGCGCCCTCGACGAGGACGAGCTTCGCGAAGCGAACGCCCGTGGGCACGAGGCGAGCTTCGTCCGGGAGTCGGCGGTCGCGGCGTAGGCTCTGAGGTAGTTCAAACAAATACGCCGTTCGATCAATGGTCGGAAGGCCGACTCGCATCTAGCCTCTCTGCATGGTTGGAACAGTGATCGGCGCGCCGCCAGGGATCACCGCCCGGCAGCGCGAGGTCGTCGCCCTCATCGCGGCAGGCTGCTCGAACGAGGAGGTCGCGCAACAGCTCGACATCTCGCCGCGCACGGCAAAGGCACACTCGGACGCGCTTCGGCAGAAGCTCGGTGTGCCACGTCGGCGCCAGATCCCTGCGGCCTACCGCAAGGTGACGGGAGAAGACCCGCTCCGGAGCGCCCTGGACGGTCAATGATGGAGCTTCCCGTGCGCGCGGCTTGGGCTGCGCGCACGGGACCTTCGCCTTCGTCGCCAGCGGGAGTACAGTCGCCCGAACGGGATCTGTCCCGTGAGCAGGCAATGGCGGGCATCGAGACAGCGGTCGAGGCTGCGCGCCGCTACATCATCAAGCGGCCGAGGCTGACGCGCCTGCTTGACAACGCGAATGCCCGGGCGCTGATGCTGATCGCACCGGCCGGCTTCGGCAAGACGACCCTCGCCCGCGAGTGGGCGGCCGAGCGCCCCCACGTCTGGTACCAGGGAACCACCGCGACCGCTGACGTCGCCGCACTCCTCGCCGGTCTGTCAAAGGCGATCTCCGAGGTGATCCCGGAGGCGGGCGTAGGCGCGGTCAACCGGATGCGTGCAGCGGGAACGCCAGAGGACGACGTGGATATTCTCGCCGACCTCTTCGCTCAGGACCTCGCCGACTGGCCGGACGATACGTGGCTCGTCTTCGACGATTACCACTTCGCAATGGAGGCGAAGGCACCGGAGCGCCTGATCGATCTCCTGCTCAGGAAGACGGAGGTTCGGCTGGTCATCACGAGCCGCAAGCGGCCAACCTGGGCCACGGCGCGGCGGCTCCTCTACGGCGAGCTCTATGAGCTCGGTAAGACCGACATGGCGATGGATCACGACGAGGCCGCAGAGGTCCTTTCCCATCGGAAGCACGCGCCGGCCGCGGGATTGGTCGCGCTCGCCGAAGGCTGGCCCGCCGTCATCGGGCTGGCGGCACTCACCGACGAGTTCGACCTCCCCGAAGGCGACTTGCCTGATGCGCTGTACGACTACTTCGCGGAGGAGCTCTTCCAGGCCGCCGAGCCCAGCGTCCAGGAGGGCCTGTGCCGGCTCGCCCTGGCTCCTTCACTCGGCGAGGGCGTCGCCGAGCTCCTGCTGGGCGATGACGCGGATGAGGTCACCTCCGTAGGCATCCGGCTCGGATTCCTGGCCACCCGGTCGGGAAACCTGGAGCTGCATCCACTGCTCCGCGCATTCCTGGAGACGAAGACTCGCGAGCTCCCCGGTACGCAAGGGGATGCGAAGCGCCTGGCATTTCACCTCGCCGGGCAAGGCAGCTGGGACGACGCCTTCACGCTCGCCGAGCTCTACTTCTCGGAGCCTCTGTTCGTCGAGATCCTCGAACTCGGCCTTCCCACTATGCTCGCCGAGGCGCGAACCGCCAAACTCGCCAAGTGGGTCGAGCTAGCCGAGAACGAAAAGGTCGACGCACCGATCGTAGATCTCGCCGAGGCAGAGATCGCGTTTCACCGAGGTGATCGACGAAAGTCGAAAGCGCTGGCTGTTCGCGCCGCACGCGGCTTCGGGGACGAACACCAAATGGCATCGCGCGCGCACTACATCGCGGGAACCAGCGCCCGGATGGACTATGAAGTCAGCGAAGCACGCTCATTTTTTGAGAGAGCCCTTGCAACTGCTAGGACGGTCGGTGAGAAGCGCGACGCGATCTCTGGCGAGCTAGTCGTCGCACTTGACCTTGGCCGGTCAGACACCGAAAGGCTGTTCGAGCGGTTGCTCGAACTTGATGATGGAACAGCCAGTAGCGAAGCGCGTATCGCTATTGCACGATTCATCATTGGCATTCGTCAAGGGACAGCCAATGACCTCCCGGAGGTCTTCGAATCAACAAACCACGTCCTTCCGCGCTTAACTGAACCACACCTAGTCTCCTCTTTCCAATGTTGCCACTCTTGTGTTCTAGCCCTGCTAGGTGAGTATGAAGATGCCCTCATGCTGGCAACTCGATGCGACCAATATGCAAGAGATGTGCAACTACCTTTCGTGGTTACACATGCAAGGCGAGTCCGGGCCATTGCCGAACTAGGTCTTCGCCGCTTCGGTCGAGCCAGACGCCTACTCGACCAGATTCAGAGAGAGGCACGACTGTCTCGCGACCTCTTCTTCGAGGTTGAGTCGCGGCTTATCGCTGCTCGCCTTCTGATCTCTCAGGGTTTGGCCGGTCTCGCAATCAAGTCCCTGACCGATCCTCCCAAGAGATTTCCGTTTATCGGCGAACAGAGTGAATTTCTTGCAACGCTGGCAGTTGCGAAAGCCTGTGATGGACAGAATGCGTCTGCCCTGGCGCTCGCCACAGAGGCGAGTGACAGCGCTCAGACCGTTGAGGTGCAGGTCCTGGCCGCATGCGCGAGGGCTATCTGTGCGATCAACGACAACGCAGCAAACGCGACTGAACAAGCCGTCGAAGCGCTCGAGACCGCGCTGGCGACTGGTGGGATAGATCCATTTGTTACCGGCTATCGCGGCTGTCCAAAGCTCGTACAGATTCTTGCGCAACAGTCTAGATTCAAGGATGTACTCGTCGACATCACATCTCGCGCACAGGACTGGAAGCTTGCGGTGTCCAGCCAGTTGATCGAGACTCAGCGGGCTAGGCTCATGGGAACTCCGCTGACCCGCCGCGAAAGCGAAGTCCTCGACCTCGTGTCACAGGGACTGACGAACAAGGACATCGGCCTTGCGCTGTTCATCAGTGAGTCGACCGCCAAAGTTCACGTCCGCCACATCATGGAG
>JBKOVQ010000040.1:0-3893 GCA_046723985.1 Actinomycetota bacterium
GCGGTCGCCGGCCTGCTGGACGATGCCGGTGACGACCTCGCCGACGCGGTCGATGTACTCCTCGTACATCATCTCGCGCTCCGCCTCGCGGATCCGCTGGAGGATCACCTGCTTCGCGGTCTGCGCGGCGATGCGGCCGAAATTCTCGGGGGTCACGTCGGTGCGCCGGACGAGGGCCGGGTCGACGTCCGACCAGTCGATCTGCAGGTCGTCGTCGGAGACCAGCACGTGCGAGTGCTCGCCGGTCTCCAGCTCCTGCTCCTCGAGCTCGGTGATCGCGCGCTCGCGGGCCTCCTCGATCAGGCGCTCCTCGATGTCCTTCGGGAGCTCGATCGAGTAGACGCGGAAGTCGCCGCTGTCAGGGTCGAGCTCGACGCTGGCGTGCCGGGACGATCCGGGAGTCTTCTTGTATGCGGCCAGCAGCGCGTCCTCCAGCGCGTGGATCAGGGTGTCTTCCTCGATCCCCTTCTCCTTCTCGATCGTCCTGACCGCTTCGATGATCTCTC
Organism: Actinomycetota bacterium; assembly: GCA_046723985.1. Lineage (GTDB taxonomy): Bacteria > Actinomycetota > Thermoleophilia > Gaiellales > Gaiellaceae > DATBLE01. The sequence goes on from JBKOVQ010000040.1 coordinate 507, forward strand.
TACTCATCTCAGTCACGCCCTTCCCGTGTGTTCGCCTTCGTCGACGAGGTTGCCCCGCACGATCGCGTCGTAGGGGATCAGAACAGCCTCGCCGCCTCCGGCGCCAAGGCTGAGAGTGCGTTCGTCCGCGGCCAGGACCTGGCCACGGAAGCGCTTGCGTCCTTGGATGTCGTTCTCGGTCCGCACGGCGACCTTCCGCCCGACCACGCTGCGGAAGTGCGCCGGCGTGCGCAGCGGCCGCTCGATTCCGGGTGACGAGACGTCGACCGTGTACCGGTCGAGGTAGCCGCGCAGCAGGTTGGTGACGCGCTCGCAGAGCGCGTGGTCGACGCCCGCGGAGTGGTCGATGTAGACCGTGAACCGCTCAGGCCCGGACAGCTCGACGGCGAGCACCTCGACGTCGGGGAGCCCCTGCTCAACGGTGCTCGTGACCTCTCTCGTCAGCTGCCGCTCCTTCTCGTGGACCTGCGCCAAAAAGACCTCCTACACAAGAAATGGGCGCCGCGCGCCCATTTCGCCAAGCCGGTGAAATGTGGTCTCGAGAGGATAGCAACGGCCGGCGGTTTCGGCCTGCCGCCGATACCGGAGAGGTACAGAAGGGACAGGCTTCAGCCTTTCCCAAGCCTTGCGGCGGCGCCGGGGGAAGGCAAGGGCCAGACTGAAACGTCTGGCCCTTCTTGTTCCTGTCGAGCCGTCGGCGCCTAGCCGCCGCTGATCGCGGCGATAACGTCGACGCGGGAGCGCGACTCGAGCGGGGTGTCGAGCGCCGCCCGCTCCCGGTCGACGTAGAAGTGGATGTGGGGGCGGATCGCCGGGCCGGGCTCGCACAACCGGTCGCGCAGGCCCGGCCACGACGCGTCGAGCTGTCCGATCGCCTCGTCCACGGTCGCCGCATCCAGCTCGAGGCGGCGCGGCAGGCCGGGGAAGAGCGGCGGGAGCGTCGACGGGAGGTAGATCTCGGCCATCTCGTCCGCCCTAGTCGAGAACGGCCACCTCGACCGAGGAGATGGCCGGCAGGTAGCTGGCGATCTCGTTCCAGCTCTCGCCCTCGTCGGCGCTGGCGAACACCTGTCCGGTACTCGTCCCGAAGTAGAGGCCGGCGGTCTCGTAGGTGTCGATCGCCATTCCTTCGCGCAGGACGCCGACCCACGCGTCCTCCTTGGGCAAACCCTCGTCGAGGCGTTGCCAGCTCTCCCCCGCATCGCGCGTGCGCCAGACCGACGCATGCCCGTCGGGCATCGTGCGGCCGTGTCCGGGATCGAGCGGGATCACGTAGAAGGTCTCGCGGTCGTGCGGATGCGTCGCCGCCGCGAACCCGAACTCCGTGGGTAGACCCTCGGTGATCTCGGTCCAGGTCTTGCCGGCATCGTCGCTCCGGTGCATGCCGACGTGGTTCTGCTGGTACATCCGCTCGTCGGCGACGGGCGAACGGACGAGCTTGTGGACGCAGAAGCCGACCTCCTCGTGCTCGCGCGGCCAGTCGACGCGGAGGCCCTTGTTCCGAGGCGTCCACGTCTTGGCGTCGTCCTCGGTCTCGAACAGCCCGACGCCCTGGACGATTGCCCACCAGCGCTTGTCGTCCTCCTTGTCGAACATGATCGCCGAGATGCCGAGGTGCCCCGGCGGCTGGTTCGCCGGATCGTCCCAGCCCTCGCTGCCGGGCTGGCCGGCGAGGGTGGTCAGCGGCGACCAGGTCACGCCGCCGTCCCGGCTCTCGAAGATCCCCGGCATCTCGACGCCGGTGAGCAGGCGGCCGTTCCTGGCGGCGAGGTTCGAGACCTTCGACATCTTCTTGGCGCCGTCCGACTCGTAGGCGAGGCCCTCGCTCGAGTGCTCCCAAGTGTCGCCGAGGTCGGGGCTCCGCCAGACGGCCGAGCCATGCCATTCGCTCGCGGCGGCTGCGTAGATCGTCCCCGACGAGTCGTCGTAGATCGCGTGGTAGACCGGCCATCCCTCGCAGTAGGGCCCTCGCAGGTTCCAGTCGCGCCGGTCGCCGTCGCTTTCGAGCAGGAAGCACCCCTTCCGGGTGCCGACCAGAAGAACCGTCCGTGCCATAGCGTTACCTCCGGGTCGAGAGATCTCTGACACCTCTTAGACGAACGGGACCGTCGAAAATTATCGGTCGCCGAGAACCTACGCGAGGGCCGAGTACGACCGCCGCTCGCTCGGCGCCCGATCGCGTTTTGAACAGGCTCGATTCGTCAATCTTTACGTCGGCGGCCGTAACATCCAAACCGCTTCCGTCAAGCGACAGAGGGGGACGAATGACGAAGCCAATCCCCGAGGGTTACAGCACCCTCACGCCGTACCTTACGGTGGGCGACGCAGCCGGCGCGATCGACTTCTACAAGCGCGCGTTCGGCGCCGAGGAGCAGGTCCGGATGCACGGGCCTGACGGCAAGATCGGCCATGCCGAGCTGCAGATCGGAGACTCCAAGGTGATGCTCTCCGACCCGTTTCCGCAGAGCTCGACGCGATCGCCCAAAGAGCTGGGCGGCACGAGCAGCAGCGTCTTCATGTACGTCGAGGACGTCGACGCGACCGTCGAGCGTGCCGCCGCCGCCGGGGCGACGGTGACGATGGAGGTCGCCGACCAGTTCTGGGGCGACCGGTTCGGCACGATCACCGATCCCTTCGGCCACGTGTGGTCGATCGCCACGCATGTCGAGGATCTCACTCCGGAAGAGATCGAGGAGCGTGGCAAGGCCGCCATGGCCGGCATGGCCCAAAGCTAGGAAGGGTCGGACGGATCCGATGGGGACGGGCCCGGCCCGTCCCCATCGCTTGCCTCACGTTCGAGGACGATCGTGACCGGACCGTCGTTGACGAGCTCGAGCTGCATCCTGGCGCCGAAGATGCCGCTCGCCACCTCGATCCCGAGCTCGCGAAGGGCCGCGCAGAACGCGTCGTAGAGCGGCTCGGCCTCCTCTTGCGTCGCCGCGTGGGAAAAGCTCGGCCTGTTCCCCTTGGCGGTGTCGGCGATGAGCGTGAACTGGGACACGACCAGCGCGGCTCCGCCCGTGTCGAGCAGCGACCGATCGAACTTCCCCTCCTCGTTCTCGAAGATCCGCAGCCGCGCGATCTTGCCCGCTAGCCGCTCGGCGTCGGAAACCGTGTCCCCGTTCGCGATGCCCAGCAGTAGGCACAACCCGCGGCCGATCTCCTCACCGGGCGTGACTCGGGCGCTCGAAACGCGCTGGACGACCGCCCTCATCGGCGGCGTCAGATCCCTTCGGGGTCAGATCGTTCGAGCTCCATCACCCGGGCCGCGTACTGCTTGCTGCCCGGCCGCAGCGAGCGCGCGAGCTTGTAATGGCCGTTCGCCTGCGCCGCGTGGCCCTGCTTCTCGAGGCAGCGACCGAGCGCATAGTGGGCGTAGTCGTCGGC
>JBKOVQ010000121.1:0-3288 GCA_046723985.1 Actinomycetota bacterium
GTCCGTTCCCGCGCTTCGCAGCGCGACCCGACGGGACGGCGACGCGATCGCCTGGAACCAACCTGGAGAGCGATGCACGGCGCTTCGAGCAGCGGTCGGGCGGCGCCAGCGCGCAAACCTCGACCGGCTCCGGATCGGCCGAGCCCTGGCGGATGAACGCCTCGACCTTGCTCGAGACCGGCAAGTCGCGGCTGCCGGTCTCGAGCGACTCTCTGTTGGACGTGTCGGGTGGCTCCCCGGTCGGGGACGCTACTTCAGCCACACCTGCGTGGTGTCGCAGTTGAGCGAGAGGAAGTAGAAGATGCAGTTCTGGACTTTCGACGAGTGGAACACGGCCCACTTCTGGATCTCGACCGGGACCGTGGCTGCGTCCTTCATGAGCTGGGCGTTCGCCTTTCGCCAGTACGTCGCTGCTTGCGCCGTTGACCTCGCGGTCAGGGCCTTGTCGACAAAGCCGTTCGTGACCGCGCTGTTGTAGCCGCCGTAGTCGCTCGACCCCGGAGCCGGGTTCGTGAAGAGCGGCTGGATGACCGAGCGTCCGTTGTTGCCGAACCAGTCGGGGATCCACCCCGGAGGCGCGATGTCCCAGACACCCTGCTTGGCGGTGCTCGGGACGAGCATGTACTTGCCGTAGAAATCCGACTGGGTTGCCGGAATCAGCTTGACCCGGAAGCCCGCTTTGCCGAGGCTCGCCTGGAGCGATTGGGCGACCCTCGGAGCGGGGTCGAGCGTCGAGTAGAGGAGCTTGATGTCCAGGCCTTTCGGATACCCGGCCTGCGCCAAGAGCTGTTTCGCCTTGGCGGGATCACCGCTCCCGTTGTTGTTCGGGTAGGGGTTGTAGTTCGGGATGTAGCCCACGTTTCCCGGCATGATCACCTGGTTGGACGTCCCTGCGATCCGCTTGCCGCCGTAGATCTGGACGATCGCGTTCTTGTCCACGGCGTAGTTGACCGCCTGCCGCACGAGCTTGTTCTTCATCGGGCCCGTGTACTGATTGAGGGCCAGATAGACGTTGAGCGCGACGTAGTACGGACCGGCGGGGCCGATGACCAGCCGTTTGTCGTTCGAGCTGATCAAGCGGGGCAGGTCCTGACTCGGTGGAACCGCATCCCACTCCATCTCGGCGGTCCCTGCCTCGAGTTGCTGCTGCACGTTGTCCGCGGTGAGCCCCTCGGTGACTGTGATGCGATCGACGTATGCCTTGCGGATCGGATCAGTCTTCGGATCCCACGCCGGATTCCGCTCGAGCTGGAACTCCTTCGTCGGTACGTACTTCACGATCTTGTACGGGCCGTCCGAGATGGTGTGCTGCCGGAACTGAGCGCTGTCCGGTACGTACTTCATGTACTCGACCGGTCGAGCGGAACAGAAGCCGAGGGTGAGAATGTTCGGAAAGTCGGGCGCAGGCTTCGCGAGGTGGAAGACGAGCGTCAGATCTTTCTTCGCGACCACGCCCGGCAGCGCGTGCGAGCTCACATACTGGGCGATCGCAGGTGCCGTCGCCTTCACCTTGGCGAAACCGTCGCAGTACGCCTTCATGCCGACGATCGTGCTCGTGAAGTAGCCGGGCGCGCCCGTCGGCGAAGCCGGATTGCAGAGCAGCTTGAACTCGCGCACGAAGTCCGACGCCGTCACCTGGCGTGCCGGAGCCGTGTCCCACTTGACCCCTTTCCTCAGGTGGAACGTGTACGTCTTGCCGCCGGCGGTGATGCCGCCGTTCCCGGTCGTCGGCACCGAGGTGGCGATATCGGGCACGACCTTAATCTCCTCGAGAAAATCGGCCGACGAAGGGAACGAGACCAGCTGCCGCGTGAAGCCGCGGGCGACGATGTTCAGCACGGTGTAGTAGCCGCTGGTCGTATCGAGATTGAAGATGTCGCTCGTTCCCAGTAGCCGCAGCGTGCCGCCACGTTGAGGCGTTGCCTGCCCGCTCCCGCTTGCGGAGCCGCCGAAGGCGAGCGCAGACGCGATCGCGACCGCTGCAACGACAAGGAGCGCGACCATCAGCCCGCGCGGCGACCGGAACGATCTCCGACCGCGCCTTTGGAAAGACCTCTTCATCATCATGCTCCTCTCGGTTGCGCCCCTCGCTAGACGCCGTTCCGCTGCGAGCGCCGGGCGCCGTCGAAAGAGCACGTCGCGGACTCTGGGATTCTCGACTAGCTCTGGGATCCCTGTCAAGATCAAACCAAAGGTTGACACGATGGGCGCAGACCCAACAGCCCCCCGAGCGGGCACACCGTCGATCCGGGCGCGGGCTTCAGGCCGCGGGCGCCTGAGCGACCGCGCCTATCACTATCTCCGTGACGGCATCATGCGCGGTGACTTCCCGACCGGAAGCGTGCTGGCCGAGAGCGATGTCGCAAAGACGCTCGGCAGCTCCCGCACCCCCGTTCGGCAAGCACTCGGACGCCTTCTCCAGGAGGGGTTGCTCGAGATCGGCCCGCGCCGCCAGGTGATCGTGCGCGGCTTCACCCCGGAGCACCGCGAGGAGATCCTCGCCCTGCGAGAGGCGCTCGAAGGTGTCGCGTTCACCAGAGCATGCGAGGTGATGACGATCGACGACATCGACTACCTTCGGCTTCTGCTGATCCGACAGCGGCGCGCAGCGACCGAGGGTCGGGAAGACGACTTCCTCGACCTCGACGAGCAGTTTCATCTCAAGATCGTCGAAGGCGCTCGGCTGCCGATCCTCTACGACCTGCTCGGACAGCTTCGTGGTTTCGTGCGCGTGGCACGACTCGGCGCCCCACGGCCCACCGCCGTGCTCGAACAGGTCGTCGACGAGCACGCGCGGATCGTCGACGCGATCGAGGCCAGAGACATCGAGAATTCACTCGCGGCACTGAAGGCTCATCTCCAGGCAAGTGACTACACGATCACGCCCGAAGGCGCCCTGCCGCGCAAGAAGCTCCGCGCGCGCTCCGGTGGTCGGGAGGCGTGAGCGAATGCTGCCTCGCCTGACAGTCGCGTTGACGTTCGACTTCGACACCATCTCCCCGTGGGCCCACGAGATGGCCGGGGACAACGTGGCCGACCTCTCCCGCGGCGAGTTCGGCGCGTTCGCGATGGCCCGGATTCTCGAACTGCTCGCGACGTACGGGATCAGGACCACCTTCTTCGTGCCCGGGCATACAGCTTTTGCATATCCCGAGCTGATCTGCCAGATCCGCGACGCGGGACACGAGATCGGCCATCACGGCTGGGTTCACGAGAGCGTGGTCGGCCTCGGCGTCGAGCGTGAGCGAGAGGTGTTCCAACGAGGGCTGGACGCTCTCGACCGGGCTG
>JBKOVQ010000188.1:0-19179 GCA_046723985.1 Actinomycetota bacterium
GCTCGCCCTCGGGGACGGCAGCGAGATCCTCGTCTGCGACAAGGGCCTCTGGGGCCGCCAATACGCCGAAACCCTCCGGCTTGAGGGGATCCTGATCCGCACCCCCGACCGCCGGCGCACAGCCGCAAACGCTGAGCGCGAGCGCGGCCTCGCCCGGATGCGCCTGGTCGTCGAATCGACGATCGCCAACCTCAAATGCCAGATGCGGCTCGAGCAACACCTCGCCAAAACCCCCTCAGGACTCGTCCAGCGGATCGCCCAACGACTGCTCGCCCTCACCCTCGGCATCCTGATCAACGCCCTCCTCGGACGCCCACCCCGCAGCCTCGTCGCCTATGACGGCCGCTGATTCCACATCAAGCCTTTAGGTGTCCAGCGGCCCGGCGGCGGCACATCCAGGTGCCAATGCCCCCGCCGGGTGCTAGGGTGCGCTTGCCCCGCCACAGGGCGTAGGTCGGCTGCAGGCCCGTTGCCAGGCGGGCCTGCTGCATTCCTGGGGCTGGTTTGCAAGCACGCCGCAGTTTGGTACGGTGCCCGCCGTGGCTCCTGGCAGTTCCACCACCGTCGCATGAGCAGTAGTCAGCAGCTGGCGCTGGCGGCCCTGCTCGCCCAGGCCGAGTCGCCCGAGCATGCCGCTGCCATCGCCCAGCGGATCAAGGCGAACCCGGCGGGCTTCGCATCAACAGTGCGCCGTGCCCGCGGCTGGCACCACGCCGTCCTGAGGTTCCCACACCGCCGGGTGATCGTCAGCATCACCCCGTGGAAGCAGTGCACGGGCGCCCACCAGCCGGGGGCACGCCAGCCCCGCGCGCGCCGGACGACCACCCACACGTGCAGCGGCACCCGCGGCAGCCCTAGCCGAGAACCTGACCCACCACTAGCTGCCCGTCCTGGCGGGGGCGCCAGCGTCCCTGAGTACGGCGTGCTGGGCTCGGCAGGGTATGGCGTGCTGGGCTCGGCGGACTACGGCGTACTCGGCTCGGCCAACTACGGCGTGCTCGGTGGTGACTGGGATGACTAGCCCGGCACTGGCCCGGCTCGACGCCCTCGCGGCCGACGTGGGCCGCCTGCGCCGCCGCTACGCCAGCAGCACCGACGCCCGGGCGGGCACCTTCTTCCTCGACCTGATCGCCGGGCACGTGCAGGCGCTGGACGCCCTGCTGCGGCCCACCGCCGCCAAGGTATACGCGGCCAACCTGTGGCTGTGTGGTGACGAGCAGGTGTCCGTCACCGCCGCGCTGGCCGACGCGGACGCCCGCACCCGGCACCTGCGCAGCCTGCTCGGAGAGCGTGAGCGGTGAGCGCGTACGACGCCTGGTTCGCCCGGCTGGAGGCCGCCACCACCGAGGCCGAGCTGTTCGCCACGCTCACCAGCGAGCAGCCACCCAACACCGAGCTTGGGCGGGCGCAGGTGCGGGGCCGCCTGGTGCAGCTGCTGAAGCAGCGGGCGAAGGAGCGGGGGGCGGGCTTTACCGCCGCGGGCACCGCCGACGCCTGGCTCCGGGACGGCACGGCGCCTGGTGCCCAGCTGCAGGGCCAGGCGTTCGTGCTCGACGAGATCGAGTCGTGGCCCGAGCCGGTGGGCGGTGCCGCCCTGCTCAGCGAGGTGGCCGAGCTGTTCTCGGCGTACGTCCACGCCGGGCAGGCCCAGCTCGACGCGCTCGCACTGTGGGCCGTGTACACCCACCTGTTCGACTGTTTCGGCGTCTCGCCCCTGCTTGAGATCACCTCGCCTACCCACAGGTGCGGCAAGTCGTCCGTGATCGTGGTCGTGCGGCACCTGTGCCCGCGGCCGATCCTCAGCGGCAACATCACACCCGCCGCGCTCTCCGTGCCGTGCAGGCATGGCAGCCCACCCTGCTGATCGACGAGGCGGACACGTTCGCCAAGATGGGCGACGAGCTGCGCGGCATCCTGAACGCCGGGCACACCCGCGACACCGCGTACACCGTCCGGGCCGAAGGCGACGCGAACGAGCCACGCCTATTCAGCACCTGGGCGCCCAAGGCCGTAGCCGCCATCGGCCGCCTGCCTACCACCATCGAGGATCGGGCGGTGCGGGTGGCACTCGTGCGCAAGCCCACTGAGGTGCAGAAGCGCGACGCCTTCGACTCAGAAGCGGTGGCAGCTGTGTGCCTGCCGGTGCGCCGCCGCATGGCCCGCTTCGCCGCCGACGAGCTGGATGCGGTGGCCACCGCCACGCCCGAGCGCCCGGCGGGGCTGAACGACCGGGCCTGGAACAACTGGCGGCCGCTGCTTGCGGTGGCCACAGTAGCTGGCCCCGAGTGGCTGGCCCGCGCCCGGGGCGCAGCCGTAGCCCTAAGCGGCGAAGGCAGCGATAGCGCCGAGGAGGACGTCGGGACACTGGCACTCCAGCACGTGTGGGATGCGCTGGAACCCACCGAGGTGGGCCTGGCCACTGGCAGCATCCTTGCGCATCTCGTGGCGCAGGACGAGGGGCCATGGGCCAAGTGGTGGGAGGCCAACCTGGCGAAAGGGGAGATGCAAGGCCCGGCCACCAGGCTGGCCCGGCTGCTGCGCCCGTTCGGCATCAGGCCGGGGCAGCTGTGGGTGGATGGCCAGAACGTGCGGGGCTACGCCAGGGAGGACTTCACTGCGGCCGGGGTGGCGCCCTACCTGGAGGCACGTCCTGCCGTGCCCCCACAAGGCGCTAGGGCCGCTAGAGCCGCTAGACCCCGCATTAATGCTGGAGCCGGATCTAGCGGCTCTAGCACCTCTAACGGCCACGTGCCGCTGCCCGGCGACCACGACTTCCCCGCCTACATCACCGGCGCCTACGTGGCCGGGCACATCACCGAGGACGAGCGCCTGGAGCGGCTGCAGCTGCACGGCCAGCTGGTGGGTGCTGGCCACCGGCCGCCGCCGCCACAAGGAGACGATGAGTTCCCCTTCTAAGCTGATGACTGAGGGGCTGCTGACAGCTGCACAGGTTGCCGAACGGCTGGGCGTAAGCACGGCCACGGTGGTGGACTGGGCCGGGGCCGACAAGATCCCCGGCTTCCGGGTCGGCCGCCTGCTCCGCTTCCGCTGGTCGGAGGTCGAGCCGTGGTTCGAGGCACGGCGGTTCGGGCCAGTGCCGCCACCCGCCCTGCACCTAGCACCCGACGGAAGGAGCGAACACTGATGTGCCCAGGAGAAAGGGGCGGGCCGCGGGCAATGAGCCCAGGGGAGGGATACACCGCAGGCAGCCCGCCCTGGAAACAGGATACGCCAGCGAGCAGGGCGGCGTGAGCGGCTGGGGCTGGGTTGGACAGCGCCCCTGCGGCGCTGTGGTACCCAGGCGCCATCCTCTTCAGCGCCACGGTTGCCCGCGCAGGAAACATCGCATACCTTCAAAGCCTGGCTGCGAACACCCAACCTAGGAAGGGGCACTGATGCCAAAGCAACAGCAGGGCACCGTCGTGAAGCGCGGCGCACGGAACTACGGCGCCCGCTACACGGACGAGCACCACCGCCGCCGCTACCAGGGCGGCTTCACCACCCAGACGGCGGCGGAGGCGTGGCTGCGCACCAGGTGCGCTGAGGTGGCCGCCGTACGCCGGGGCAGCGCACCGCTACCAGGCACGCTGCCCACCGTGGGTGCACTGATCGACACCTACCTGGCCACGCACGAGGTCGACCCGGCCACCACCGCCAAGCTGCGGCACTGGCTCGCCCATGCCCGCCGGGCGTTTGGGGACACCCGGATCGACCAGCTGCAGCCGGTGGCGCTGCAGGAATGGCGGGCGACCCTGCCGCCGCGCACCCGGCACCGGCTGTTCGGCGCCCTCAAGCAGGTGCTCGAGGACGCGGTACGGCTCGGGCTGCTGGGGGCGAACCCGTGCGCCCGGGTGCCGAACCGGCGGGTGCAGCTCGACGAGGACAGGGAGATCCAGCCGTTCGCCAGCTGGGCCGAGGTGGAGGCGGTGGGCGCCGAGCTGCCCGAGCGCTACCGGGCGGTGCCGGTGGTACTCGTGGGCACCGGCCTGCGGCCAGAGGAGCTGTGGGGGCTCGAGCGCCGCGACATCGACCGCGAGCAGGGCGTGCTGCGCATCGAGCGCGTCTACACCCAGGGCAGGCTCAAGTCGTGCCTGAAAACTGACCGGCAGCGGCGCCGCGTGCCCCTGCGGGCCAGCGTGCTGGCAGCCCTGGACGCCATGCCGCCCAGGATCGACACACCCGTGCTGTTCCCCGCACGTGGCGGCGGCCACACCAAGCACGCCACCTTCCGCTACTGCGACTGGACGCCCGCGCTGCGCGCCGCGGGCATCGAGCACCACAGCGTGTACGCCTGCCGCCACACGTTCGCAGCCTGGTCGATCCGAGCCGGTGTCCAGCTCTACTACCTGGCACGCATCATGGGAACTTCGGTGGCGCAGATCGACGCCACCTACGGGCACCTGGTGCCGGACTCGGACGAGTATCTGCGCGGCCTGCTGGACGTCTACGACGCCGGGCGTACTGGCACCGTAGTGGCACAGTAGGCGCGCAGCCCCGCGTGGTTACGCGGCGTTGCGCTACCCCTAAAGGGTCAGGCGGAGACCGTCGAAAAGGTGGACGTATGCGCCTTCGCACCGCCGCGGTCGTCGCTTCGACCCTCGTGGTTGCCGCACCGACGGCGGCCCACGCGACCGGTGACGCCGACGTCGCCGCGCTCCAGGTCGGGCTTGCGGCGCGCAGTCTCTATGCGGACGACGTCGACGGCTACGCCGGCCCCCACACGATGGCGGGTCTCGACCGCCTACGCGGCGCAACGACGCTCTTCTCGCCTGCGACGCGAGCGGCGCTCGGTGACTACGGTGCGTACGTACTCGGGAGCCGTCCGTTGGTCATCGGCGCGTACGGCTGGGACGTCGCAGCGCTCCAGTTCAAGCTCGCGTGGCACGGCTTCCCATCGGGACGGTTCGACGGCCGCTTCGGCCCAAGGACAAGAGCCGCCCTCCTCCGTTTCCAGCGCTGGGCGGGCATCGATCCGATCGGGATCGCCGGCCCACGGACGCTCGCCGCGCTGCTCCAACCGCCGTCGTCGTGCCCGGTGCGCCTGTCCTTCCCGGTCGACGCTCAGCCCACGGACGGCTTCGGACCGCGCGGCTCGTTCTTCCACACGGGGATCGACTATCCGGCGCCGATGGGCACGCCCGTGAAGGCCGCCCGTGACGGGGTCGTCGAAACGGCGGGCGTCCTGCCCGGTTACGGGAAGGTCGTGATCGTCCGTCACGACGAGGACGTGACGACGCTCTACTCCCATCTGTCACGGATCCTGGTCGCAGCCGGACGCTCGGTCGACCCCAACACCGTCGTCGGGCTCGTCGGCCAGACGGGCGACGCGACCGGTCCGCACCTGCACTTCGAGGTCCGCGTTCGCGGCGCGGCGGTCGACCCGGCGCCGGCCCTGGGTTAGGCCGAGAGCGGCCCCACCGCTTTCAGTGCGCGCCCACACGGGCGAAGACGTCGGCGAGCTCGCGGACCGAGTCGAGCAGCCGCTCGCGCTCGGCGGCCGGCAGCTCGTCCGTGACCAGCAGGCGGCGTTCGACGGAGGCCAGGTCGATCCCCGGCCGAATGCGCGGCGGGCCCAGCAGCGGCGACTTGCTGACGGCGTCAACGAGATCCCACCGGCGTTCATTCGCCATGGGACGATGATGCCTGCGGCGCGCGATTCTCGAACTCCCTCGAACGAGGGTTCCTCGCCGGCGCATCTCAGAACCCCACCGGGGCGGCGATGTAGAGGTGGACCGCCATGGGGGCGAAACGGTCGACGAACGTGTCGCCGTCGCTGTTCACGCGCCGGCTCTCCCCCATCACGGTGAGCGGCCGGCCGTTCAGAGCGGGAATCGACATCTTGGCGCTGACAGCCGTCCGGCTGGAATTGATCGCAAACACGTAGAGCGCCCCTGCCCAGTTACGGACGCTGAGCTGGATTCGACCGCTGGCGGCGGCCTGGCTCGGCGCGTAGATCGCCGGCCCGAGCCGGGCGACGTCCCGACCGATCCCGGCGATCACCTTGTTCATCCCCGAATCCCAGGAGGCGGGCCAGAAGCCGAGCCCGTGTGCGCCGCCTGCGATCGCGAGCCACGATTCGGCGCGGACGGTCGCGGGCGTCACCGAGCTCGCGCCGCCGCACTTCCAGTCGTTCGCCTCGATCCACTGGAATGTCGGCTTGCCGCCTGCCAGCTGAACGAGCTCTCGCTGCGCGTAGAACACGTCCGCCGTCCGCTCGGGCTTGCACCACTCCTGGAGCGGATAGAGGTCGAAACCGACGACGTCGGCCTTCGCGACCAGCGACGGGTACATCGCCCGGCCCCACGGCAGCGCGGCGGCTCCGCTGTAGAAGTGGTTTGTCAGGGTCAGGAACGACAGACTCGGGGCGCCCGCAGGCGCGCCGGGAAGCGCCGAGGCGGGGATGTTGCTGCCGTCCGGCTCGTCGGCGTGGAACCAACCGATGATTCCGGCGCCGCTCCCGGCGTGGCCACCCGCGACGTTTGCCGAGAACGCCGCCCCGCCGAGGGCGTTCAGCTGCGCCTGGAACGTGCCGCAAGCGTTGAGGGCGAAGAGGTTGATCCCCGACGCGAGCGCCGCCGGGTACTGATACGGGCAGACCGAGTAGAGCATCATCGGGAAGTACGGCATCCCGTCCAGCAGGACCGCTCCGGCCGAGTGGTCGATCCCGACCGACGGACTGGCGGGGAGGCTGGGCGTCCTGAAGTCGAGCGTCGTCTGGGCACGTTGGCCGTCCTCCGATACCGCCGTCACCCAGACGCGGTAGCCGGTGTTCGAGTCTAGGGCAGGCAGCGGGGCCGTCGACCCGTCTGCCGTCGAGGCGACCGTCGACCACACGGTCGGAACGCCGAAGTCGACGAGCCCGTACGAGACCTGGACGTTGGCCGGGATCGTCGTCCGCCAGGCGATCCCGGCACGGAAGGCGGCCACCGAGGTCGTGCGCAGATCGACGATCCGAAGCTCCTGCTGCGCCGGCTTCTGCACGGCGGCCGGCCGCGGTGGGACACCCTCGGCCGAGAAGGACGAGCAGTTGATCGACCGGGCGTTCACCTCGGACGTCACCTGGCGCAGCGCCTGGTACGCCGCCTTCGGCTGCCCGTCGGGCCAGAAGACGCCGGACTGCCAGCCCGCGAGGTCCCGCTCGTCGTAGAGGTGGAAGTTGAAGTAGGCGCCGACCGCCGGCTGACAGTAGGCGACCCGAATCGCATCTCGGAGCTGGAGTGGCTGGTCGACTCCCGGGCCCGACCGCTGGTCGGTCGCCTCCTGCGGTGACCAGGAGGGCAGCGGATCCGGATCGGTCTCGGTGCCGGTGAACCCGGACCGGCCCCGATCGGGCGCGGTCTGGTAGCCCTGGTCCAGGTACCAGATGCGGGTCGATCCCTGGCCGGGCACCGGCTGGGCGGTGCCCCCGAACGCCGTGCCGAGGACCTGCATCAGCGTGGCGTAGTCGCCGAGCGCGATCGACGAGGAGCCGGGGTGTTTCGTCCACGGCCGCTCGGCCGAGCTCGCCGGGTGCGGGATGTAGCCGAGGGTGTCGAAGATCGGCTTCGTCCTATGACTCGCCCGGTAGGCGGCGCCGAGCTTCGAGAACCACGAGGCGGGCGGATGCCAGGCGAGGGTGAAGGCACCAGGGGCGTCGGAGCTCTTCGAGGCGGCGACGGCGATGACGTTGACGTTCGGCCTGACTGAGTGGGCGGCGTCGTAGCAGGCCGCCAGCAACGACTCGTAGTCGGCGGGCGCGACGCTCTGACCGCCCGGCCCGAACTGCGTGCTCCAGAAGGTGCCCTCGTTCGGGTTGTTCCAGATCGCCACGTCGTCGATCTCCGAGTTGTCGCGGAGCAGATCGGCGACGAAGGAGCAGTACTGCGTCCGCGCCGCGTCGGTTCTGGGTGCGTCTTCGGCCCGGCCGTAGACGCTGACGACGATTCGGAGGCCCCAGGAGTCGAGCGCGAGCTGCCCGATCGCAAGCTGGGAGGCGGCCGGAACCTGCGTCTGCCCGGGTTTCCACTGGAGCGTGACCCGCGCTGCCTTCAGACCGAGCGTCCGCGCGACCGACGCGGACTGCTGCGCGTTCCCCCAGAGGAACGCGTCCTCGTCGACACCGACGAAGAACGCCGGTGCCGCGGCCGGGGCGGTGGGAGTGTGAACCGCGGCTGCGACCGCGAGGACAGATGCGAGCGTGAGGAGCCTTCTGCGCAGGCGGGGCACTGCTTTTCTTCATCGGCAGGACCGGCGCGAGGTTAAGTGGAACGCATTCGGGGTGCAGCGTGCGGCCGGTGCTGGTACGACCTCGTGGGTGGCCGGTCGTCGGCGTTCCCGTCCGCTCCTTCTCCTCCTGATCGGACTCGTCCTCGGCTGGGCCGTCGCCGCCGCGGTCCTCTTCGTGTGGCCGCCTCGAGGCTCGGACGGCTTCGCGGACGCCGCGGTCGTGCTCGCGGGCGGGCGCGGGCCGAGGCTGTCGGAGGGTCTGACCCTCGTTCGCAAAGGGGCCGCACCGGTGCTGGTCGTCTCGGACGGCTGGTCTCCGACGTGGCCGGAGGCGAACCGCCTGTGCGCCGGACGCCGTGCGCCGGTCCCAGTGGTGTGCTTCCACCCGGACCCTTACAGCACCCGCGGAGAAGCGGAGGCGTTCTCGAGGCTCGCGGCGAAGCGAGGCTGGAGGTCAGTGGTCGTGGTCAGCTCGCGCTACCACCTCGTCCGGGCGAGGATGCTGTTCGAACGCTGCTACGACGGCCAGGTCTCGACCGTCTCGGCGAACGGGAGCCTACTCCGCCGCGTGCTTGCCGCCCCGATCGAAACGGTGAAGCTCGGCTACGCCCTGCTAATCAAGCGCGGCTGCTAGCGCCCGTGGCCGCGACCGACATGGCGGGCGCGGCACGAATCGGCCTGCCGTCAGCAGGCGATGCCAGCGAACCAAGCGAGCGAAGGGAGGGGTTCGTGGGGGAACCCTGGTTCCCCCACGCGTGCGGGTCCCCCGCGTTAGTCACCCCAGTCGAAGTCGCGCGAGCGGCCCCAGAGCCCCTCGTCGGCCTCGACCGGCTCGAGCGTGTCCTCCCCCGGCCAGAGATGCGTCGCTGAGGTCACCTCCACTGCGGGCTCGGTTCCGTCCATCGTCTCCTCGAGTCGTGCCTGCTCCTCGGACTTGAAGAGCGGGTGGTTGTCGAAGGGATCGTCGAGCTCGTAGCTGGCGAGCGGCATGTCGCCCTCGAGCTCGGAGTTGCGGCGCTTGAGGTCGAGATGCTCCTGGATGACCTGACTGAACAACGACGTCGTCTCAACCGGCATACGAACCTCCGTGGGAGGGGACGGGACTCGTGACGGTGCGGGATTGTAACGGAATTGTTTGGCGCAGCACCGTCAACAGTAGGCATTTCGGCGGATAGAACCCGTCCGTATGTGAGGATGCAGATGTGCCGAAACTGCGCCGAACCGGGAGCGCCGTCGGGCTCGCGTTCGCCGCGTACGACGCGTGGCTGCGCCTGTCGCCGGGACAGCGCAGGGCCGTTCTGGCTGCTGCGCGGCGATACGGGCCGCTGATCGCTGCCCAGGCGATGCGCTCGGCGAGAGCGGCGGCCGCCAAGCGCCGGCCGTAGCTCAACCGAGCGCCGCGCGGGCAATTCGGTCCTGCTCGCGGAGGTGGGCGGTCGGATAGCCCTCGCTCGGGCTCGCCCGCCACGGCCTGCCCACGTAGCGGAGCGGGACGCCCGGCGGCAGCGCCTCCTCGAGGCGGTGGCGAATCGACCGCCAGGCACCCATGTTCTGGGGCTCCTCCTGCGCCCACGCGACTTCGCTCAGGTTCGGGTGCGACGCGACGAATGCGGCCAGCTCCGTCCTCGGGAACGGGTACAGCTGCTCGATCCGGGCGACGGCCACGGCCTCGGCGGCGGGCCGTGCCTCGTGCCCCGCGATGTCGTAGTAGACCTTGCCCGAGCAGAGGACCAGGCGTCGCGTCCCCTCCCGGTCGGCCGTCGGGTCGGGGATCACCGGCTGGAACGAGCCCTCAGCCAATTCGGCGAGCGTCGACGCAGCTTCCCGGAGCCGGAGGAGGCCCTTCGGGGTCATCACCACGAGCGGCCGGGCGACCGGCTCCAGCGCCTGCAGGCGGAGGAGGTGGAAGTACTGCGCGGCCGTCGATGGATTCGCGACGCGGATGTTGTCCTGGGCGGTGGATTGGAGGAACCGCTCGAGCCGGGCGCTCGAATGCTCCGGCCCGTTCCCCTCGTAGCCATGTGGCAGGAGGAGGACGAGTCGGAGGGTCTCGCTCCACTTGGACAGGCCGGCGACCACGAACTGGTCGACGATGATCTGCGCACCGTTGACGAAGTCGCCGAACTGCGCCTCCCAGAGCACGAGCGCCTCGGGCGCGGCGATCGAGTAGCCGTACTCGAACCCCACCGCCGCGTACTCGGACAACGGCGAGTTGTGGATCTCGAACGACGCGGTCGCGCCCCGGAGATGCTGCATCGGCGCGTACCGCTCGCCGGTGTTCGCGTCGTGGAGAACGAGGTGGCGATGTGAGAACGTCCCCCGCTCCGTGTCCTGCCCGGTCAGCCGGACAGGGATCCCCTCGACAAGCAGGCTGGCGAACGCGAGCGACTCGGCCTGGCCCCAGTCGATCCCTCCGTCGTCGAGGGCGACCAACCGCCGCTCGAGCTGCCGGGCGAGCTTCGTGTGCACGGTGAAGTGCTCGGGAACCGCGAGCAACTCGTGCTCCAGCGCACGGAGACGGTCGGCCTCGACTGCAGTGCTGACCCCGGCCGGCGCCGCAGCCGGAGGTGCCTGCTCGGCAGGCATGGGCTCCGGAAGGCCGAAGGTGGCCTTGAGCTGCTCGTGGGCGCTCCGCAGCCGCTCTTCCACCTGCTGCTCGAGCGCGGCCCCGGCGGCGCCGTCGATCACCTCCTCGCGGACAAGCCGTTCGGCGAACTGCTCGCGGACAGTCGGATGCTCGGCGATGTGGTGTGCCATCAGCGGCTGTGTGTACGCCGGCTCGTCCTGCTCGTTGTGCCCGAACCGGCGATAGCCGACCAGGTCGACGACGACGTCGTGTCCGAACCGGTCGCGGAACGCGAGCGCCAACCTGATCGCCGCGATCGCAGCCTCCGGATCGTCGGCGTTCACGTGGATGATCGGGACGTCGAACCCCTTCGCCAGGTCGCTCGAGTACCTGGTCGAGCGGCCCTCGGCCGGGTCGGTGGTGAAGCCGATCTGGTTGTTCGCGATCAGGTGGAGCGTGCCGCCGGTCGAGTAGCCGGCAAGGCCTTCGATGTTCAGCGTCTCGGCAACGACGCCCTGGCCGGCGAACGACGCGTCGCCGTGGATCAGGATCGGCAGCGCAACGCCGGGATCATGGACTCCGGCCTTCGTGGAGCGGTCGGTCTGCTCCGCCCGGGTACGCCCCTCGACCACGGGGTCGACCGCCTCGAGGTGGCTCGGGTTGGCACAGAGCGTAACCGTGATCTCGCCGGCCGCCGTCGGGCGCACGCCCTGCGCACCGAGGTGGTACTTCACGTCGCCCGACCCGGCCTCCGGATCGGAGACGACCGCGTCGATCGTCCGCTCGCCCTCGAACTCGCGGAGGATCGACTCGTACGGCTGACCGATCGTGTGCGCGAGCACGCTGAGCCGTCCGCGGTGTGCCATGCCGATCACGACCTCGTGTGCCCCCGACGCCGAAGCGAGCGCGATCGTCTCGTCGAGCATCGGCACCATCACGTCCAGCCCTTCAATCGAGAACTGCTTCTGGCCGAGGAACGCGCGCCGGAGGTAGCGCTCGAAAGCCTCGACTTCGGTCAGACGCTCGAGCAGTTGGCGCTTCTCGTCGTCGGTGAGCGGCTGGCGGTACCGGCCCGACTCGATCGCCTTGCGGAGCCACACGCGGCGTTCGTGGTCGGAGATGTGCTCGATCTCGTAGGCGATCGTCCCGCAGTAGGTGTCGCGCAGGCGCGGCAGCGCGTCGGCCAGCGTCTCGGCCGGGACGTAGAGCCGTAGCAGCGACGCTGGGATGCGTGCCTGGAGCTCGGGTGTCAGCCTCGGGATCAGGCGCTCGGGCTCGAGCGCCGGGTCGCCGACCGGCTCCGAGCCCAGCGGGTCGAGCCGTGCGGCGAGATGGCCGTGCATCCGGTACGCCTTGACGAGCGCCATCGCCGCCGCGACCCCGCCGAGCAGCAACTCGTCGGGTGCGGCGACCGCCGTCACGGGCTCGGGCGCACGCGCGGGTGGTTCGACCTCTGCCTGCCGTGTCGACGCGGCGCTCGCGCCGTTACCGTCGGCGAGCTTCGCGCGCTCCAGCAGCCGGGACAGCCCTGGAAGTCGGGCGAGGACGGCGCTGTCTCCGTCCTCGAACAGCGCACGCCACTCGGCCGGAACCGAGTCGGGGCTCTCCAGGTACTGCTCGAGGATCGTGCTGGCATAGCCGGCGTTGAGGCCGTCGACGTCCATCTGTTCTTTTTCTTGTAGCAAGGGGCGCATCCCTGCCGGGGACGCGCGGCCCTCTAGAACAGCGGCCGTTCGGTGATGACCGCGACGATCATCCCGACCAGCCACCCTCCGGCAGCGATCATGCACGCGATCGCAGCCAGCTTGCGGTGCCGACCACCGATCCCGGCTGCGATCAGCGCGAGGAGGACTGCCGCGACGCCCACCCGGATCGGCCGCATCTGGATGTCTTCTCCCGAGATCGTCAGATGGAGATCGGTGGCACCCAGGACGGCGAGGAAGATCGCCGTCGCCGACATCAGACCGGTCACGGTGTCGACGCGCTCCCGCTCCGCGGAGGTTTCCGTGCCGTTCACTGCCGCACCCCGGCGCGCGCCGCCTTCCGTCCGGATCCGCGCCACGGCGCGACGTGCGGTCCGCGAGGCGGCCTCCTGGAGACCGAGCGCGGCGGCCGCCACCCGGGGCGAGGCTCCGGCTCGATCGGCGCGGGCAACCTGGCCGGTTCGAGCGGCTTCGGCTCGGAGCGGATCGCCCACCACACGACGAGGCAGAGATAGACCACCGGGATCTTGAGGATGACCAGCATCCAGATGAGCTCCCAGGTCATCGGTTCATTCTAGGAAATTTCAGCGATAGCGCCTCCCTTCGTCTCGGGCATAGCCCCAACCCGCCAGCAGGGCGAACGCAACCCCCCACGCGAGCAGTAGCAGCCAGTCGCGCGGTAGCCACAGCCTTCCTTCTGCCGCTCCCCAGAGCACGTCCCCGAACTGACGCGTCGGGACGAACGGCGACACCGAGGCGACTGCGGACGGCAGGTGCGCGGGGGTCGTCCAGAGCCCACCGGCGAAGGCGAGAACGAGGTACAGGATGTTGGCCACGGGCAGCGCGCCCCGCGGCGACGCCCAGTATCCGAGCGCGACACCTAGGAGCGCGAACGGGACGGCGCCGATTGCCAGGGCAACGACGAGCCCGACCCAGCGCACCGGCGACAGGTGCGCGTCGGTGGTCGCCACACCCGTCAGCGCGACCACGCCAGCTGACCCGAGCCCGAACAGCGTGCCGGACACCAACCGGGCGGCGAAGCGCACGCCCGTTCGGACAGGCAGCGTGCGCAGGAATCGCTCCCACGGCGTCTCGCGCTCGGCGGCGATGCCGACGCCGAACTGGAAGAAGGCGACGGCCAGGAATGCGAATCCCGCGAAGGAGGCGAGCAGGAGCGTGGCGTTGCGGTCGCCTCGGGAGGCGACGAAGAGAAGAAAGAAGAGCGCCGGAAAGGCCAGGGTCGGCACGCTGAAAGCCGGATACCGGAGCAACTCGAGCGTCATCGCCCGGGCGTGGACGAGCGTCAGTCTCATCTCGCACCCCTCGTGAGCGCCAGGAACGCATCTTCGAGCGTGCCCCCGTGGGCGCTCGCCAGCTGGCTCGGCGATCCCTCGGCTGCAATCCGGCCGTGAGAGAGCAGCACTACCCTCGACGCGAGCGCCTCCGCCTCTTCGAGGTAGTGCGTTGTCAACAGGATCGTTCCGCCCGCAGCGGCGTACGTTTCGAGCTCGCCCCACACCCCGCGTCGCGCCTCGACGTCCAGGCCGGTCGTCGGTTCGTCCAGGAGCACGGCGAGCGGTTTGCCGGCAAACGCGAGCGCGACCGACAGGCGCCGGCGCTCACCACCCGACAGGCCGCCGGTCTGCCGGCACGCGCATTCGGTCAGCCCGAACCGTACGAGCAGCTCACCCGTCGCGACCGGGGCGGCAAAGTGGGCTCGGACGAGGTCGACGATCTCGCAGACGCGCAAGGTGGGCGGAAACGAGGCGTCCTGCGGGGTTACCCCCACGGCGGTTCGTGAAGCGGCACGGCGAGGATCCGCCCCGAAGAGCTCCGCCCAGCCGGCCTCCGGCCGGCGAAGACCGAGCAGGATCGAGAGAGCGGTCGTCTTGCCGGCGCCGTTCGGCCCGAGCAGCGCGAGCACGTCCCCGCTTCGAACCTCGAGATCGACGCGGTCGAGCGCAACCACGCTGCCGAAGCGCTTGGTCACGCCTCTGAGCGCGGCCGCGATCATGGGCCTCGGAACCGCCCGCGCTCGGCGTGGACCGCCCAGTCCACGAGCAGGTTGTAGAGCGCGTGGGCCAGCATGGCGGCCACCAGTCCGCAGACGAGGAACGCGCATCCGAAGGCGGCACCCGTGACGAGATGGACCGCACATCGGCTGCGGAGGGTGGGCCAGTGCCAGAACGCGAAGCCGGCGGAGGACGCCGCCAGGGCCGGCAACGGCCCGACGAGCGTCATGAGCCAGCCTAGGAAGATGCCTCTCCAGACGATCTCTTCGACACCGGCGGTTGCTCCAAGGGTGAGCCAACGGAGAACCATCGTCCGTCCGAGCGGCCGCGGGAGTGCGAGCGGGAACCGTCCGCCCGTGAGCAGAAAGAACGTGGCCGCGCCGGTGACCGGGCCGAGCGCCGCCGGAGTGAGTGCCAGGTGGTGGGTCACGTGGGCTCAGCTCCGAACGCGATCGTGTAAAGGGTCGACTCGTTGACGCCGTCGAGGCCGAGAAACTCGTCTGTCCGTCGGTCGTAGAAGGCGCCGAGGGGAACGGCGGCCAGGCCCAGGGCGGTCGCGGCGAGGACGACGTTCTGCGCGATGTGACCGGCTTCGAGGAGCGCGAAACGGTAGCCACGAAGGCCGTACTTGAACCGTGTACGCCCGAAGATCGCGGCGACGAGGATCAATGCGGCGCAAGAGGAGGCGACCTCAGGGTACGTCGACAGCGCTTCCAGCTCCTCCGCAGCCAGGCGGGATTGCACGACCTCGAGGTCCGCCGACAGCGGATCGAAGTGGTACAGCCCCGGTGCCAAGTCGCCGACCCGCAAGATGGCTGCGTACAGCTCGAGCGGGTAGAGCGCGCCTCCCGAGGGCACCGCTCGAAGCGGAAGGGCCGGTCGCGGGTCCTGCGGGTCGAGCACACAAGTGACGCCGTAGCCTGCGCGCAGCAGCGCCGAGAGAGCCTCCAAGGCAAGCGGTTCGCACCCGAAGGCGCGCTGCGACCGCCGCCGGGCGATCACCGCGCCAAGTGGCTGATCGATTGGCGATGGCGTCGGGAGAGCGATCCTGGCGCCCCCGTGGCGCTTTACCGCGCGGATCGAGCTGACCAGCAACTCCGGGCTCGCGGCCAACCGTCGCGCGCCTTCGAACTGGCGGCCGATCTGGGACGGCGACACCTTCGAGGCCTCGTGATACGCCTCGGCAGGATCATCGCGATCGGGCCGCCGACGACCGTAGATGAACTCCTGCCAGCGCGCGGTCTGGCGATATCCGACCACGCTCATGGAAATGGATGAGGGTCGGGGTTCAGATCGCCCACGCCCAACCGGCGTGGTACGAGGCCGACCTCGTACGCGGCCTCGTACAACCGGGAGCCGCCCAGGAACCGCGCTCGCTCGATCACGTCGAGCTGACAGAGCTCAGGCGCCAGCACTCTGACCACGCGGAAGCCGGCACTCCGGACATCCGGGCTCGTCACGTCGACTCCATAGGCGGAGACGCCGCGCCACGCGAGACGGTCGCACGCTGCCTCGATGCACTCGAGCACGTTCGAGCCCTCGAGCGGAGCGATATCGCGGGTGTCGCGGCGGTCTGACGAGCTGTCGAGGAATGCTGCTCGTGCGGCTCGGTCGGGATGCGCGTAGAACATGGTGTGACCGTCGAACCCTTGGATCTCGACCGCCGGTCGTTCGACGTCCCCAGGTCGCTCGAGCGCGTGGTCCCGTACCCAGCGCCGGACGGCAAACGCCTCCGCGAGGGCCTTTCGCCATGCAACGGCGACGGTGGGCGCGCTCGCCGCGCCGACGCCCAGCGCGCCGAGGACGCCTGAAGCACCGTGCACGACGCCGAGCACCGTTGGGATCCCGAAGAAGACGCTCAGGTCGACTGCGGAGTACCGGAGACCCGTCGGGGCGAAGTAGCGTGCGTCGAGCGACACCAGCTCGGGGTCGTGGCTCCAGTCGAGGAGCGGCAGACTCAGCCGGTCGTACCAAGCCAGCATCACGGCATCGCGCTCGATCTGTTCCAGGACGCCGGCGAGCAGCGCCTCCTCGAGTGTCGGGGCGCACGCCAGCCCGCTGCTCGTGGTGTAGGCGATCGGCTCTTCGGCGGCTGCCTGTCGCCCCCAGGCCATGAACGTCAGCTGCGCCGGGAGGTACGCGGCCCTCCCGCTCGGCAGAGCGAACCCGGCCACCCAGCTGACGACGGTATCGCCGCGAAATGGGCAGAACGGGAACGTCGGATCCGCGTGCTGCGTGTCGTGAAAGAGGGCGAAGCGCGCGGGATCGACCGCACTGGGTAACCGCTCGGCGGAGCTGACGACGAGCCACTCCTCGGGCACAAACGCCGCGGAGTAGCGCTCGAGAGCCTCGCCGATCGAGGCCGCCTCGGCCGCGTCTCGCAGTGGGTGTTCGCTGCTCGCGTACTCCTCGACCGGCCTGCCGACGGTCGGCCGCCCGTCGGCGACCTCGCACGCGATGCTGATCAGTCGATGCTCATCCGGCGTGACGAGGGTCTCGTCCACGCTCCGGACGATTCCGGTGAACGGCGAGACAAACGTTCGCAGCCGTGGCAGCGCCCGGTTCGGCGGCGTGGGCTGGACAGGCTGAAGCTCAGCCGCCGACAGCTGCATGCTCCTTGTGCCAGGGGAGCGGTGCCGCGACGTCCGCCAGCCCCGAGCAGGCGGGGCATCGAGGCACGCGGTGCACGTGGTGCAGGCTCAGGCCGAGCACCTGCCCGAGCTCAACGGCGTAGAACGCCGACGGCACGTGCTGGTCACGAAGAACGAGCCAGTCGAGGATCAAGGTCGCTGCGATCCCGGCCACGAGTGCCTGCACGGCCGGGGCCGCCGGATATGCGGCAGGTGCCGCCTCGAGGTGCGCGAGCTCATCACCTGCGTCGAGGTTGGCGAGACGACGACGCCGGAAGCATTCGAAGCAACAGGTCTCGCCCGGCAGGTAGAGCGGGCCGAGCGAGGCATACCGCCCATCGAACGGCAACACCTGCAACCACGGCTGCCGCGAGGCGAGGGCCTGCTCGTTCCAGTCGCGGAGCATCGGCAGCTGCGCTGGTGCGGGAGCGCAAACGGCGAGATCGACGCTCGAGGGCATCGCTTCGTCGCGCCGTACCTGGACGCCGCTCTGCCTCAGCAGACGCGCGATTTCGACCGAGGCCGAGCCGCTCCCGACCACTGCGACAGAACCGGAGCGAAGCGACGCGGCTACCTCGTGAAGTGCAAGCTTGCCTGGACGCAAAGAGGCAAGCAGCGCTGCGGTTGCCGAGAACGGCGCCGGAACGTCCTCTGGCAACGGCGGACCGTCCACCAGGAGGTCGTAGTCGTTCAGACGTTCGAGCACTGCCTCGATTGCGGGTCGGGCCGGCTCGCCGAGCACCTCGACGATCTCGTCGAGCGTGCGCGTGCCGTCGAGGAGCGGCAGCAGGACGGGCACGAGCACCGCGCCCGCCCGACCCGCAAGGCAGATGATCCGCTGCCCGTACTCGAGAACGACTCCGTCGTCGGCCGTCGCCATCCGGTACCACGGAGCGAGGTAGGGGTACATGGGAAGCACCGCCGCTCAGACCCCCTCCACCTCGCGCGCCCCGGCTCCGCTAGTTGCTACAGCAGCAGCAACAGCAGCCGACACAGGAAGAGCCGCCGTCGCCGTTGTTCGCGGCATACAGCGCCAGGCGGTAGCCCTTCTCGTGCACGACCAGGTCGAGGAGCTCCGCAGTGAGCTTGGTGAACATGGCAACCTCCTTCGGATTGTTGTCATCGGCGACAACCGTACCTTCCGAACCGCGACCGGTCCGTGCCACGACTGTGACGGAAGTGCAACGACTGAGCTTCTAGTGCGGCTGCCCAGCGGCGCCTATTGGCCGTTTTGGCCGGTCCTCGGCCGAACGCGTCCGCTGGGCGTCCACAGCGGAGGCTCGTATCCTGGCTCGGGCGGCCGGGTCCGGCTGCGGTTCGCCGGCGGTGGGTGCGAGCGGGACCACGCCCGCCCAGACCGGCCAGCCGTAGTCCTCCTCGTTGTCCTGCAGCGGGCGGTGCGGATCTTCGCGGAGGCTTCGTCGAGCTGTATGCGCAGGATCGAGGTCGCCCTGAGCTCTGTCGCCGTGGGAGGCCTGACGTCGGCCCACCGGCCTGGAAGCAGCCGGCCGCTGAACGCTTCCAGCGCGCGCCTCTTCTCGGCCACCACGGTCACGGCGGTTGCGCGGCCGAGACGACGACGGACCTGTAGTTGATCGAGTGGTTGAAGATCGATCGTGCGACGACGTCGTCGACGAGCGTGACGGTCAGACACGCGTCCACGCCGCCGTCGAGGGTGCGCAGCATCCGGCTGGCGGCAGAACCGTGGAAGTAGATCTCGTCGGCCGAGCCGTGCGTAGAGCGTCGGGATCACGTACGGCTGGCCGTCGTCGACGAAGCAAGCCGAGGTGGCTGACGAGCCCTTCGTCGAGGATCGCATCGATCGCGCCCCGGTCATGAACGCCGTGCTTGGGCTCCCGCCGCACGCGGGTGCGGTCTGACGCCGGCCGCCCGGCCATGGGACGCAGCCTACGGTTAGGTATGACCGTTCCGGGAAACACGTGACCATGCCACGCTCGATCTGGTCCGGAACGATCTCGTTCGGCCTCGTCTCGATCCCGGTCCGGATGGTCGGCGCGGTGTCCGAGCATGCCGTCCACTTCAACCTGCTGCACCGCAAAGAC
>JBKOVQ010000098.1:0-10737 GCA_046723985.1 Actinomycetota bacterium
CGCGTGCGGTGCTGTCGCGGCACCCACTCGGCCGCAGCCACGGTAGCGCCGACCAGCAGAGCCGACACTGACACACCCAGGAAGGCCTGGCCGAGCGCCAGCACAGCGAAGTTCGGAGCGACGGCGCTTACGACGGAGGCGAGTGCGAGTCCCGCCGCGCCGCCCATGAGAACGCGTCGGAGTGAGACGCCGCGCCCGACGGTGCCGAGCAGGATCGCCGCCAGACCGGCAGTCAGCCCTGACACCGTCCGGAGCTGGCCGGCTGCGGCGGTGGAGACGTTCAGGTCGTCCGCCACCTCCGACAGTACTGGCGTCAGCACGATCAGGCCGGCCTGGCCTGCGAAAAGGCACAGGAACAGCGCCACACTGACAGCGACCTGGGCCCGCCCCCAAGCGGGCAGCGTCCGAGCAGCTTCCATGAAGAAATCGTGCCCCCGGCCCGTCCAAGTGGAAATGCGGCTGCCTCCCCTCTCGCAGTGCGGCCAGCCCTACCAAAAGCTCCAGTTCCTCATCGGCTGATGCTGCGAACGGTCATTTGCGAGCGACTCTTCGGGCACTCTTCTGTGACAAGCTCCAACGGTCCGCTGGTCGGCCGCCGACGCGCGCAAGGCCTGTCTGGCGAACCGGCCCATCGAAGGGAGGTTCATGGTCGCGCGCATGGCGACATATCGCTTCAAGGTCGACCCGAACGAGCTCGCGAAGAAGGTCGAGGGCGGCCTACTGCCGATATTCATGAAGCAGTCCGGCTTTCGCGATTACTCGCTGTTCGCGGCCACGGAGGAGGTTCAGCCCGGGCCGGACGAGCGGCAATTCATTGCGATCACGCTGTGGGACAGCCTGGAGGATGCCACGGAGGGCGTAGAGGCAGCCTTCCGATGGGTGCGAGAGAACATGAGCGACGAGCTCGAGTGGACGGACACGAAATTCGTCGAGGTTCTGCTGAGTACATCTTTCGGCCTCAGCCCTTCGTGGGAAGACCCCAAGTAGCCTCGTCCAGCCACCGTTACTCGCCGTGTTCGCGGGCGGCGAGCAGCTTGTCGCTCATGCCGCTGCGGCCTTAGACTCAGAGACGTGCTGCAGTACACCTTCGTCACCATCGACGAGGACGGGAACAAGGTGGTCGTCGCGCAAGGCGAGTACAACCCGGGCGTCGACACGTACGCAGTCGGCGACAGCGTCACCCTCAAAGGCGTAGACGGTGTGGAGAAGTCGTGGAAGATCATCCGCGCGGTCCCGGTCGCGTATGCCGGAATGAGCTTCTACGTAGAACCAGCCGGGTAGCCGCCCACTCACCTCGCCTCGAGGCGGACGGGGACCCTCGGAGGAATGTGCGCGTCCCGCCGCCATCTGAGAAGCTCGCACCTTCGCCGAACAACAGAAGGGGACGAGATGTCCATCGCAAGCGCAACGAGCGAGCTTCACTTCGATCCTCCTGGGCCCGGGTTCTGGGAGCAAGACGCCGTTCATTTCCCGCGCCCGGTCACGCGGTACTGGGCCGAGATGCATCCGGAGCCGTTCGCGCGTGGCTTCCGCGAGCTGACCAGCTACTACGGGATGCTGATCGACACGCTCGAGTACCGGTACCCGAACGGCTTCGCCTACAAGACCGTCCTCCCGGTTCCGGAGAGCGAAGTCCCTGTGCGCCTCCAGCGGGCAGAGGAGGCGAGCCACGGGAAACTGTGGCGCGAGCAGCTGCGGGAGTGGGACGAGACGTTCAAGCCGCAGTCGATTGCCGTCCATCGGGAACTGCAGTCGGTCGACCCCGATGCGCTTTCCGATGAGGAGCTGGTCGCGTATCTGACCCGCTGCCGCGACCACCACATCGAGATGATCTACCAGCACATGCGCCACACGGGCGCGGCGGTACTGCCGACCGGAGACTTCCTCGCGCACGTCGGCGACTGGACGGGCATGCCGCCGTCGGAGCTGCTCGGCCTGATGCGCGGCGCCTCACCGGTGTCTTCCGGTGCGTCGACGGAGCTCGAGCGGTTGCTGGCGGCGATCGCCGCGGATCCCGCCGCCCGCCGGCTCGTCGACTCGGACCGCGACCCGGCCGAGGTGCTGGCGGAGCTGCACTCGCTCGACGGCGAGGCTGGAGCGGCCGCGTCGGCCTATCTGGATCTCGTCGGCTATTGACTTCTCGACGGCTTCGACATCTCGGGCCGCTACGCACTCGAGATGCCGGACACGCTCCTCCGTGCGATTCGCGTCGCGGTGGAGGAGGAACGCCCCGACGACACGGACGTCGAAGCGCAGGTCGAAGAGGTCCGGAACCGGATTCCCGAGGACCATCGAGCCGAGTTCGACGATCTGCTCGAAGAAGCGCGGCTCACGTACCGACTCCGGGACGAGCGCGGCGTGTTCAGCGACATCTGGGCGTCAGGGATCATGCGGCGCGCGGTGATCGCCGGCGGCCGCCGCCTCGCGGCCACGGGCCGCGTCCAGGACCCGGAGCATTTCATCGACGCCGATTTCGAGGAGATGAAGGCTCTGCTCTCCGGCACGGGCGGACCATCCGCCGAGGAGCTGGCGGAGCGCCACGCATTCCGCACGTCGCACACCGCCAAGGACGCACCGGCGACGCTCGGGCCACCACCGCCGGCTCCGCCCGACATGAGCGGGTTGCCGCCCGCGGCCGCGCGGATCATGCGCGCGACCATGATCGCGGTCGGTGAGATCTTCACCAGCTCCCAGGCCGAGCACGAAGAGCGTCTCGTTCGCGGGTTGGCCGCGAGCCCCGGCGTTTACGAGGGGCCGGCCCGGCTCGTCGCGGGGCCGACGGAGTTCGACCGAATCGTGGAGGGGGACGTGCTCGTGACGGAATCGACGTCCGAGGCCTTCAACATCCTGCTCCCGCTGCTGGGCGCGATCGTGACCGACGCGGGCGGGCTGCTCTCGCATGCGGCGATCGTGTCCCGCGAATACGGCATCCCGGGCGTCGTAGGAACGCGAGAAGCGACGGGGCTGATCCCTGACGGGTCGCGTGTTCGCGTCGACGGTGACGCCGGCGAGGTGACCGTGCTCTGATGGAAGGCATCGTCCCGCTCGAGCAGGCCTACGACGAATCCGTCTTCGGCTCGAAGGCCGTCGGTCTGGGCAAGGCGGCGCGGTCCGGTCTGCCCCTCCCACCCGGCGTCGCGCTCTCGGGCGCCGTCGTCGAGGCCGTCGCTGGGGGCGGCAAGCAGGCGATCGAGGAGTTGGCGAAGCTCGTCAGGCCGCTCGGGAGTCCGCTCGCCGTCCGCTCGTCGGCGGTCGACGAGGATGGAGCGGAGGCGAGCTTCGCCGGGCAGCACTTGACGCTGCTCAACGTGCCGGGAATGGACGGGGTCGCGGACGCGCTGCGGGAGATCTGGTGGTCGGCCAACTCGGACTCGGCGATCACCTACCGGCAGCGTGTCGGGCTGTTCCGGCGGCCCAGCGTGGGTGTCGTGGTGCAGGCGCTGCTCGATCCTGATTGCGCCGGCGTCATGTTCACCCGGAACCCGATCAGCGGTGCCGACGAGCGAGTCATCGAGGCGAGCTGGGGGCTCGGCGAGGCGGTCGTCGCCGGGCTCGTGATCCCGGACAACTTCCGCATCGATCATTCGGGAGAGGTCCTCGATCGCACGCCCGGTCTGAAGAAGGTCGCCATCCGGACACTCCCGGACGGAGGCACCTGCGAGAACACGGTCGAGCCCGAACTCGCCGAGCGGCTCTGCCTGGATGACTCGCAGCTCGGCGACCTGCACGGGCTGGCCAGCCTGTGCGAGGAGGTCTACGGCCCTGCGCGCGATATCGAGTGGGCGTTCGCGGACGGGCAGCTCTACCTGCTCCAGTGCCGGGCAATCACGCGGGCAGGCTCGCAGGAACCGCCGTCGCCACGCGCTCCGGTCGAGGTCGCACGGAACGTTCCCCTCTTCGCCGACCTGGAGGGTCACGAATTCGCGCAGATCGCACGCCTGTTCAAGGAACGGTGCTTCTCCAAAGGTGAGATCGTGATCAAAGAGGGCTCGGGAGGGGCCGCCTTCTATGTGATCGAGTCGGGCGAGGCTACGGTGACGATCGGGGGCGAATTGCGGGCGACACTGAGGCCCGGCGACTACTTCGGTGAGGTAGCGCTCATCGACGAAGGGACGCGCATAGCGACGGTCACGGCAGCAGAAGACCTCGTGTGTCAGGGACTCACACTCTGGGAGCTCCGTCCCTTCGTCGAGCAGAACGGCGTGATCGGCTGGAAGCTCCTGCAGACGGTGGCGAAGCGGCTGCGCGAAGCCGAGCAAGTGATCGCGGATCTCCGCGCGTTGTCACCGAACACGCCGACGACCGTCTGACGCGAATCTCAGCGCGGTATCGGCACGAGCACGCAGGCTTTGCCCTCGCTCCAGCTACGGTTGGCTGAGTGACGGAGGAGTACGTGCTCGACGTCGCGGGACGAGACCTAACGGTTACGAGCCCGCAGAAGGTCTTCTTCTCGGAGCGTGGCGAGACGAAGCTCGACCTGGTGCGGTACTACCTCGCCGTCGCCGAGCCGCTGATGCACACGGCCGGCGGACGGCCCACCCTCATGCAGCGCTTCCCTCACGGCGCGGAGGGCAGTTCGTTCTTCCAGAAGCGCGTTCCCGCGACAGCGCCCGAGTGGCTGCAGACAACGATCGTCAGCACACCGAACGGGACCACCTCCCGCGCGCTCGTCCTCGCCGACATGGCGCACGTGGTCTGGGCCGTCAACCTGGCCTGCCTCGGTTTCCACATCTGGCCGAACCTTCACGACCGCCCGGACGTCGCGGACGAGCTGCGGCTCGACCTCGACCCGCAGCCGGGCGTCGACTTCGACGACGTGCGAGCCGCGGCGGCCGAGCTCCGCCGCCTACTGGACGAACTCGGGATGGTGGGCTACCCGAAGACCACCGGGAACCGTGGCCTCCATGTCTACGTCCGGCTGGAGCCGCGCTGGGACTCCTACCTGGTGCGGGCCGCCGCGGTCGCCGCCGCGCGCGAGCTCGAGCGCCGCTGCCCCGAGCTGATCACTTCTGCCTGGTGGAAGGAGGAGCGGGGCCGCCGCGTCTTCGTCGACTACAACCAGAACGCGCCGCACAAGACCGTCTTTGGTGCGTGGTCGGTCCGCGCCCGTCCCGGCGCCCAGGTATCGACGCCTCTGACCTGGGAGGACGTAAACAGACTTCACCCCGACGAGCTGACGATCGCCACCGTGCCCGAACGGCTTGCTGCTGAGGGTGATCCGTGGGAGGGGATGAACGAGCGGCCGCAGTCCTTGGAGCCGCTTCTCGAACTTCACGAGCATGACCGCGCCGCCGGCCTCAAGGACGCTCCATGGCCGCCCGTCTATCCCAAACAGCCGGACGAGCCGCCAAGGGTGGCTCCGAGCAGGGCTCGCAAGGACTAGGTTCGACTCAGAGGTCGAGGACCACGTCGTCGTGTGGCTGTGAGCAGCAGATGAGTGCGCTGCCGTCTGCGGGGGGTTCGACCGGGTCCGGGTTGTAGGCGACGGTGCCCGCGATGAGGGTCGTCTCGCAGTTGTGGCAGACGCCGGTGCGGCACGACCAGCGGACGGGTACGTCGCAAGCCTCGGCGAGCTCGAGGAGGCTCGAGTAGTCGTCGCTCCAGCGGATGGCGAGGTCGCTGCGTGCGAATTCGATCGTCGGGCCGGTTCCAGGCTGGCCGGCGGGGGCGTGCGGCGTCCGCGCGGTCCTTGAGGCGATGCCGGGCGTCAGACCCGGTGCGGGCCCGAATGGCTCGGTGTGGATGTGTGAAGCGTCCAGCCCGATCGTGGCCAGGCCGGCGCTGATCTCGTCCATGAACGGCATCGGTCCGCAGAGATATGCCTCGGCGTCTCGGGGCGGCTCGAGTCCGGCGAGCAGGGACGCGGTCAGACGGCCTGCGCTGTCGAAGTCGCGACCCTGGACGTCGTCGGCGCTCGGGCGGCTGTAGCAGATGTGAGTGCGTACGTTCGGGAGTGAAGCTAGGAGCGCGCGGGCCTCGGCGGCGAAGGAGTGGTCGCGGCTGCTGCGTGCGCCATGCAGCCACCAGATCTCCCGCTCGGAATGCTCCTCCGCGAGCACGTGAAGCATGGCGAGCACCGGAGTGGCGCCGATGCCGGCGCTGATCAGGAGTACAGGCGTCTCGGTTCGGTCGAGGATGAAGGTGCCGCGGGGCGCGGCGATGTCGAGCTGGTCGCCGGGGCGGAGACGGGTATGCAGATAGCGACTGGCGGTGCCGTCCTCTTCGCGCTTGACGGTGATTCGGTAGTAGCCGGCACCGGGCGGTCCCGACAGTGAGTAGGTCCGGAGCACCGAACTTTGCTCCTGGGGCTGGATTCGGAGCGTGAGGTATTGGCCGGGGCGGGCTCCAGGTAGTCGCGCACCCTCGGTGTCCTCGAGGCGTATGGAGATCACGGAGTCGCTCTCGCGCTCGATTGCGGTGACGGTCAGCGGGCGGAAACCCGGCCAGGCTGGGGGTGGGCTCGCCACCGTGAGGCCGGCGTTGCCGCTGCCGGGTTCTTCTTCGAGAAGGGCACGGAAAGATGCCTGCCAGCCGGGACTGAGGGCGGGGATCCGGAGCGCTCGGAGCAGTTGCTGGCGCGCGTGCCCTGGGAGGTAGAGAAGTCCGTCGACCTCGGCGACCGTCATCTGTTCCGGACCGACGGCGACCTTGAAGATCTCGTCCCCTGCTTGCACTTCGCCCTCTTCGAGCACCCGGAAGTAGAAGCCGGGCCGGCGGTGGGAGACGAGCAACGCGGGAATGCGCGGGTCGTTCATCCGGATCCCGACGCGGTAACAGGTGACTCGAGGCTGAGTGACTTCGAAGACGGCGGTGCCGATCCGGTAGCGGTCGCCGATGCAGACCTCGTCGTCACCCAGTCCTTCGACGGTGAAGTTTTCGCCGAACTGGCCGTAGACGAAGTCGTTCCGCCCGAGCTCGCGTTCCCAGTACCGGTAGGAGTCGCTCTGGTAGACGAAGACGGCCCGCTGCTCGCCGCCGTGCCCGGCGAGGTCGCCTTGACCGTCACCGTCGACGTTGAGCTGACTCACCCCGCGAGGGCCGGTGACGGGATCCTTGAATACGCCGGTGAAGACGGTCTTCCCCTGCCAGGGCACGTCCCTGGGCATGCCGACGTTGACAGACAGCAACGTGCCCGCCGAATCGGCTCCGGGCTGGGCTGGGCCGGCTTGCGGTGCCGCCGCGCTCATGTTCGCGTCACTGCCGAAGTCTTACTCTCGACCACGTCCGCGTGCGGGATTGACGCTGCGCTGTCCGACTGCGAGTGGCGAACGAGAAGCTTCCGGGACTTACACTCAGGACTCGACGGGCGTGCAAGACAGCCGAGGCGCCGCGCCGCTGAGGCGATCGCACACCTGATCGCGACCGGGGAGGAGTCGCTGATGGCGACCGAGCAGGAGCTACTCGACGCCGCCGCTGCGAACGCGCGGGCGACGACGATCACCTGGGACGAGTTCCTCGAGCGGGTCAAGACGCAGGCCGGCTTCGACTACCGCTCGACGCAGTGGTACGCGGCCGGTGCCGACCTCGAGCAACTCAAGAGCGTCCCGACGAGTCCGCGCCCAAAACCGCCGGCGCCCGGCGTCTCGAGCGCGCAGGCGCGCATCTTCCTCGCGCACAGCCCGCTCGACTGTCTGGCGGCGCCGTCGTGGATGGTCCCCGTCTGCACCGCCGACGCCGGCTACCGCCGGTGGTACACGCCCGACGTGATCGCGGAGCTTCGCGGCTACTTCGGTGCGGTCGAGGCCTGGTGCGACTGCCGGCCGGCCGGCGAGGGTACCGCCTACTCGGAGGCGCTCGCGATGGTCGACGAGTTCGGTCTCGACGGCGCCTGGGGCCAGTGTGAGACGACCGCCGAGTTCGACGCCGGCTACGACGGCGGCGCCCGGCGGATGGTCGGCTCGATCAACGCGCAAGTGCTCGACGACACGCGGCTCGCGAAGGTGTCGAGCGGCGAGGTGCTCGTCTCGGTCGAGCTCTATCGCAACCTGCAGCCCGCCCTACAGCCGGACTGGCGCAACGCGAACGCCGGTATCGGCGGCAACTGCATCGCGTGCTACGCGAGCGACACCGAAGGCGCCGTGTACACGCCGGTCGCGAGCTACCGCGAGCTCGGCTACTACGTGCCGAGGCGCGACTCGGTCTACGGCGTCGGCCTCAGCGCCGACGACTGGCAGGCGCTCACCTGATAAACGGTCCCAGTGCAACCGAGGACGTCAAGCTCCAGAGGCTTCGGCAGCCTCCTGATCGCCATGCCATGAAGGATCCGCGTGCGGCTCGTCGAAGCGGGCTGTCGTGGCCCCCGCTCAGCGACACGATCCCTACAAGGCGTTCAACTTCCGCGTCGAGATCGACGGGATCGCGCGCGCAGCCTTCAGCGAAGTCAGCGGCCTCGATAGCGAGACGGCCGTAATCGAGTACCGGGTGGGCGGCGAGCCCAACACCGTGCGCAAGCTGCCCGGGTTGACGAAGTACGCAAACATCGTCCTCCGCCGCGGGATCACCCAGGACGCTGAGCTGTGGAACTGGCGACTAACCGTCGTTCAGGGCAACGTCGATCGCCGGAACGGCTCGATCATTCTGCTCGACGACGATGGGACCGAGGTCGTGCGCTGGAACTTCTTCCACGGGTGGATTGCCAAGTGGGAAGGTCCGGCACTGAGCTCGAAGGGGAATGAAGTCGCGATCGAGACGGTCGAGATCGCGCACGAGGGCCTCGAGCTCGCCTGAGATGGACACTGGTGCAGCCGATGACGGCGTCGTCGTGGACGTCGTCTTCGAGGACGGTGTGCTGTACCTGGAGCTGGCGAACCTGGCCGACCGGCCGGCGCTGAACGTCCGTTGCTCGTTCGACCCGCCGCTCGTCGACGCCCAAGGTCGGAACGTGTCGGAGCTACGTGCGTTCCGCCACGTCGAGTTCCTAGGCCCTCGGCGACGTCTGCGGACTCTGCTCGACTCCGTCCCCGGCTACTTCGGACGCAAGGGGGTCACGCGCGTCGCAGTCGCCGTCGAATACGAGCGGCCGGGTACGTCTCGCTGCGCGACGGAAGTGACGCACGACCTCGAGCTCTACCGCGAGCTGGCGTACCGCATCTGAACGGCGTCGTCGGTGACGCTGGGGTGACGCCCGTGCGCTGAGACAGGGCCGCCCAACCCGTCTACGGCGACATGTTCCTCTCGGCCCTCACCGATCCGGAGGGAGTGCTCGTCGTCAAGTCCTGGAAGCTCGACGGGTCGAGCCTCGTCAAGCTCGACACGTACCGCGACGACTCACGCGTGTACAGCGAGGTAACGATGGCGGGGCCGCTGACGGCGGACGTCTTCAACGGACACCGGGCGGTGACCGCCGCGATCGCACCGGGCGTCCTGGTTCACGACGTCTGGGGCGTCGACCAGGCGACCGGGGAGATCACCCTCTCGGAGGGCTCGTCCAGGGCGGCACGCGCGATCAGGTCGAGATAACGCCGTTCTCCGTGAACACGACCTCACCGGGTGAGCTCTTCCCGCCCGTCTACTACGCCACCGGCTTCCGCTCGAGCGGGGCCGCCGCGTGGGGAGCGGCCCTGCCGCAGACGACGTCGGTGTCGCCCCCTGGGGAGGGGGAGGCGTGATGACGGCCCGTGATGACGAGGGCCTCGCGGGAGACGGCCAGGTCCTCGTCGGCGGGCCCAAGGCCGGCAATCCGACCGCCTTGTAGGGTCTCCGGGGCGACGTCTACGTGGACACGCAGCGTCAGAAGCATCTTGTCCTGATCCTCGCGCGCGAGTTCGCCTCGAGCTTGTCGACGCCCGCGTTGGTCGCCGACGCGCGCGGGTACCTGGTCTTCTACAACGAAGCGGCGGAGGCG
This sequence comes from Actinomycetota bacterium, assembly GCA_046723985.1. Classification (GTDB taxonomy): domain Bacteria; phylum Actinomycetota; class Thermoleophilia; order Gaiellales; family Gaiellaceae; genus DATBLE01. The sequence continues at coordinate 9,845 of JBKOVQ010000098.1, forward strand.
GTCGTCGGCAGACGCTTCGCGGAGGCGGGCGAGATGCCGCTCGATGACTGGCTCGCGACGTTCGAGCCAAGGACACTCGCCTCGGAACCGCCGCCCCCCGAGCGTCGGCCTGCGCGGATCGCCCTCTACGAGCGCCGCCCGTCGCACCTTCGCTATCTCGTCACGAGCGCGGACGGCGTCGAGCGCGAGATCGAAGTGACGGCGTTTCCCCTGTTTGCGCATACCGATGAATTCGTCGGCATCGTCGTGGTGTTCTGGCGTAGCTAGCCCAGCGTGTCGCTGCGACTGAAGATCTGGGGGTGTCGTGGCTCCGTTCCGGCGCCGGGACCGGATACCGTCACGCATGGTGGCAATACCTCGTGCGTCGAGGTGATGCTGGGGGACGAAGCAGCACTCGTGCTGGACGCCGGTACCGGCATCCGCGCGTTGGGTCTCGACCTCGTTCGACGTGGCACGCGGCGGATCCACCTCTTCCTGACCCACCTCCATCTCGACCATCTCGAAGGCCTCCGCTTCTTCGCGCCGATCTGGGACGAGAAGGTGACGCTGGAGATCTGGGGCCCTCGATCTCCGATGCTGGGCCTGCGCGAACGCATTTTGCGTGCCTTCTCGCCGCCCCTTTTTCCGCTCGATTTCCGCGATGTCCCCGCTCGAGTCACCTTCCACGATCTGCCGGGCGAACCGTGGCAGGCGGAAGGGGTTTCGCTCTGTGCCGACCTGGTGCTCCATCCCGGGCCGACGCTCGGCTTCCGACTCGAGACCGGCAGTTCGATCCTCGCCTATCTGCCGGATCACGAACCGGCGCTTGCCGGCATTGAAGGGAGGTCGTCCGACTGGATCTCGGGTGGTGCGCTTGCCGCCGGCGCCGACCTCGTCCTGCACGACGCGCAGTT
>JBKOVQ010000102.1:0-10156 GCA_046723985.1 Actinomycetota bacterium
GGCTGGCCTGTCTTTGAGTCGGTCTGTGCGTACTTCGGGTCGTTGGTGCCGCCGTTGAAGTCGATGAACTGGGGTGGGGCGTCCTGCTTGGCTGCGTATCGACCCATCTGCGAGTAGGTCAGGCCTCGGCTCGAACTGAGGGCATGGATCCGCATGTACCTCCCGAAGCAGAGCGCTGCATTGCCGTCGTCGACCAGGTCGCCTGCAACGGAGCAGCTTGGGGCCTCGACCGATGTGAAGGTGAACTGCTGCGATGGGGGCACCTTCGCCTACTTCTGTTCTGCCGCGATCTTCTGCTGCTCAGCCTTGATGGCATCGATCTCGGGTTGGATCCCGCTCGGTGTCATGTCGGGCGTCCCGGTGATGCACTCCTGGCTCAGGTTCGAGTTCACCGTATCTCCGCCCTTGATCCCGAGCACGACCGCCGCGATACCGAAGCCGACCAGGACGAGACCTGCCGCGATTCCCCCGATCTGGAGAGCCTTCTTCATGCCTGCCTCCTTCTCGCCGGTGGTTCGCGGAGTCTAAGAGCTAACGAGGGCGAGCTCGCTCAGGAGCTTCGCCGCCTGCTCGCGCTCTCGATCGCCCGCTTGGTCGGCTAATGAAGCTCCCATAGCGGCGGAGGGGTAACGGCTCGCCGCCGCTCCTCCCTTACGTCGCGGTCGACCAGATGACCGGCAACCTGATCGTCCCGTGGTACGACGCCCGACGCGATCCAGTACTGGGGCGCCGTCTCCGACGACGGCGGAGCGACCTTCACCAACGTCCAGATCAGCGCCGGCCCATCCGACGGCGACACCGGCTTCGATCCCGATTTCGAATTCGGCGACTACTCCTGGGTCGACTTCGTCGACGGGGTGGCGATGCCGGTCTGGTCGGACAACGACAGTGCCGACTACTCCGCCCGTACCGGCAAGGTGACCGTCACGCTGGACAGCAAGGCGAACGACGGGGAGCCAAAGGAAGGCGACACCGTGCTTGCCGAGAACGTCGTCGGCGGGTCGGGCGACGACAAGCTGACCGGCGACAACGGTCAACGGCATCGGCGGCGCCGACACCCTGGACGGCAGCGACGGCGTCGCCAAGAACGACTCGCGCGACTGCGGCAAGAACGATGGCGTGGTCGACGCGTTCACCTTCGACCCCCAGGACACCGTCAGGAACTGCCCGTAGCGGACCGTGCCCGCGGCTACTCTCACCGGGTGCCCTACTACATCTGCCCGAACTGCAAGGACCGGTCGGTCGACATCGACGGGTTCGAAGGGATGTCGCGACAGGCGGTCGCCTGCCACCGCTGCGGCTTCGGGTTCCTCTTCGAGTTGATGGACGACTACTACCCGGGGCCGAACACGGGTCTTGTCGTCTGCGACCAAGAGGGCCGCATCCTCGCGTCGGGCCGAGGCGTGTTCGAGCTCACCGGCTTCAGCGAGGGCGAGCTGATGGGGCACCCGGTCGTCGAGCGACTCGAGCTGGACGGGTTCGAGGACGGCAAGAACCCGGTCTCGCTCGCGCTCGAGTGGGGCGTGCGCCGCCTAGGCGAGCCGCTCGAGCTGCGAACGAAGGCCGGCGTCGTGAAGCCGGTGACCGCCGACCTCTTCCCCGCCTACGACGACGACGGCGGGCTCCTGGTCGCGCTCAGCCCGCGCGCCTGACGGCTTTCACGAAGCGCCGTACTCTCGGCCCCGGGTCGTCCTCCTCGAAACCCGCGCTCCGCAGCGCCCGCATCGACGCTTCGTTGTCGGGCAGCGTCTGCGCCCGAACGTGCGTTACGTCCGGTTGGGCAAGCGACCACTCGGTCACGGCGACGATCGCCTCCGTCGCATAGCCTCGCCGCCGTGCAGAGGGCACGATCGCGTACCCGATCGTCACCGACCCTCCCTGCGGCGGCTCGACGAAGCCGATCTCGCCGATCACGTGATCGTCCTCCTGCCGGACGACGAAGTGGAAGCCATAGTCGCGGTAACCGTGGCGGAGGAAGAGGCCGACGCCGTCTTTCGTATCGGCAAGGGGATACCCGTCGGCGTAGACCCAGCCGTCTGGCAGGACACCGGCATGCAGGGCTTCCGCCTCCGCACCCGAGAGGGCGTGCAGGCGCAATCGGCTGGTCTCCAGGTCTGGCACGCCCCGAGCCTACGCTTAAGTCCGCAAAGGCGAGCCGTCTAGGGGCGCGCCGACGGGCAGAGATCGAGCAGGACGCAGTCGGGGCAGCTCGGCGCCCGCGCAAGGCAGACCCGTCGGCCGTGCCAGATCAGGAGGTGCGGGAAGATCGCCCAGTCCGCTCGCGGAACGAGTCGCTGGAGATCCCGTTCGATCTTCACCGGGTCGTCGTGACGGGTGAGGCCGAGGCGCTGCGACAGACGGCGGACGTGGGTGTCGACGACGATCCCCTGCGCGTCGCCGAGCTCGGCGGCGACCACGTTCGCCGTCTTCCGGGCGACGCCGGGCAGGCGGACGAGCTCCTCGAGCCGCCGCGGGACACGGCCGTCGTAGTCCTCGATGAGCATCGCCATCGTCCCGCGGATCGCCTTCGCTTTCTGACGGAAGAACCCGGTCGCGTAGATGTCGCGTTCCAGTTCCTCCTGCGGCACGGCGAGGTAGTCCTCCGGCCGTCGGTACTTCTCAAAGAGACGCTCGGTGACGCGGTTGACGTTCGCGTCCGTCGTCTGCGCGGAGAGCATCACGGAGACGAGCAGCTCGACATCGGAGCGGAAGCGGAGCGCGATCTGAGCATCGGCGTGCTCGGCCTTCAGCCGCTCGACGATCGGCCCGATCCGGGCCTTCTTCGGCCCGACGCGCCCGCGGGCTTCGCCGACGAAGCTCCTGGCCATGACCCGCGATCCTGCCAGGAAGGCTTGTAACATTGTGTTACTTGCCGGCGAAGGGGCCGCCCGGGCAGGCGATTTCGAGCTTGTAACACTGTGTTACTTGCTCCGACCGGGGTGGGATCGGCCTTCTCAGTGACCTGGCTGGACTAGCCGCGGAGGGCCGGCCCGGCGCAGACCACGTCCAGGGCGGGGCAGCCGGCACAGGCGAACTCGCTAGGCCGCGGCGGGAAGTCGCCGGCCTGGATCCGGGCGATCGCGGCGGAGAGGTCGGCCTCGAGGCCGGAAAGCTCATCCCGGCGGAATGTCGCCTCGACCAGCTCGTCCGGCTTCCCGAGGAACTGGTAGACGACCTCGACCTCGTCGGCACCGGCGCGGAAACACGCGATTGCGTAGACGAGGCGCTGGAGCCGGTACTCGGAGTCGACCACCTCGGCCGGCGACAGCTCGCCGAGCACGTTCGACTTGAAGTCGGCGACGACGGCGCGGCCCTCGTCGAGGTGGAGGACGTCGAGGACGCCGTGGAAGAGCACCCCGTCGTGCTCGAACGCGAACGGACGCTCCGACGAGACGCCGTCAAGAGCGGCGAGGCGCGCCGCGAGCGTCGAGCCGCAGTACGCGTCGACGAGCGCGCCGATGCGCTCGAGCTCCTCGGCCGTCGCCCCCGGGTACCAGCCGAGCACCTCGTCGAGCGACGGCGGCGCGGGCGCGGTGAGGTCGATCCGCTCGAGGAGGCGGTGCACCGAGTCCCCGATCTCGCTCGCGGCCATCCCGGTCTGGCCCGGCGCTCGGCCGCTGCCGTCGACCGGCCGGAGCCCTCCCACCCGCTCCGCGTAGAAGCGGTACGGGCAGCGCTCGAAAAGCGCCAGCGCCGAGTACGAGAGACGCCGCACCGGCTCGACGGCGGGCACGGCCACGGGGTCGAGCGGAGGCAGAGGTGGGACGTCGAGGGCCGGCGCGGAGGCTTCCGCGTCGAACAACGAGAGCTGCGACTCGGCGGGGGGCGGCGCTTCCGCGACCGGCAGCTCGGGCACGAAGCCGTCGACGTGCAGGCGGAGCCGCGCCTCGCCCCGGACGACCTCGCCGTCCTCGAGCTCGTCCACCTCGAGCCGGTCGAGCACCCAGCCGATCGGCGTCTTCGGATCGCGCCGGGCGGGATCGACCGAGCCCGCGACGATCAGCCGGTCGATCGCGCGCGTCATCGCTACGTAGTACAGACGGAGGCGCTCCGCCTCGTCCGCCGCTTCCTCGGCGCTACGCACCGCGTCGTACGAGAACGCGGCCAGGCGGTTGCCCGTGAGCGGATCGACGACCTTGAAGCCGAAGCGCCCGTCGGGGAGGCAGATGATCTCCTCGCCTCGTGTCGGCATGCGCTCGCGCCCAGCGTCGGCGACGACGACCACCTTGAACTCCAGGCCCTTCGCCGCGTGGATGGTCAGGAGCCGGACCGCGCCCGCTCCCTCCTCCTCCGCAACCGCCTCCAGCTCCTTCACGCCGGCTGCGTCCTGCTCGGAGACGAAGCGGACGAACCCCTCGACGTCCGGTCCGCGTAGCTCCTCGTACGAGCGGGCGAGCCGGGCGAGCTTCCGAAGGTTCGCGTAGCGGCGGCGGCCGTCCCACTGGGCGAGGACGGCGAGGTCGTAGTCGTGCTCGACGACGATCTGCTCGCAGAGGCGCTCGAGCCCGACGTTTCCCGTGAGACCGGTGAGCCGGTCGTATCGCTGCCGGAACGCCTGGAGCAGGCGCGCGTCCCGCTCGGAGAAGCCTTCCGGCAGGCTCTTCTCGACGGCAGTGAACAGCGGGCGCTTCGGCGCAGCCCGCCGCAGCAGAACCAGCCCGTCGTTGGAGACCCCGACGAACGGCGAGGCGAGCACGGTGACGAGCGCCTCGTCGTCGTAACGGTTGTGCAGCAGGCGCAGGTAGAAGAGCAGATCGACAACCTGCTGCTGGCCGAAGTAGCCGCGCCCGGTGGCGCGGTACGTCGGCAGGTCGAGCTCGCGCAGCGCCTCCTCGTACTGCTCGGCGTCCGTGCCGGCGGCGAAGAGCAGGACGATCTCGCCCGGTTCGGCCTCGCCGGCGTCGACGAGCTCCCGTACGCGCCGCGCAACGGCCTTGGCCTCACCCCGACGCCAGGGAACACCGCCGTCCTTGTAGCTCGCCTTGTCCGTGACGAGCAGCTCCACCGCGGGCCCGGACGCCGGATCGGGGAAGCGGCCGGCGGCGACGAGCCGCTGGAACTCGTCACCGAACGTGGCGCCGAACAGTTCGTTCACGACGGCGAGCACCTCGGGCCGCGAGCGCCAGTTGTGGGTCAGCGAGAGGACGTCACCGACCTGCTCGCGCCGCTCCTTGAACACCTCCACGTCGGCGTGACGGAAGCGGTAGATCGACTGGAATTCGTCGCCGACGAAGAACAGCTCAGAGCCGGCGATCAGGTCGATCAGCTCGCACTGGAGGCGATTGGTGTCCTGGAACTCGTCGACGCAGACCTGCCGGAAGCGGAGCTGCTCGCGCTCGCGGATGGCGGCGTCGTCGCGCAGGAGATCCCGTGCGCGCAGCTGGAGGTCCTCGAAGTCGAGCGCCGATTCGCGCTCCTTCGCCGCCCGGTAGGCGCGCTCGAAGCCCTGGAGCAGCGTCTCGAGCAGCTCTCGGTCACGCGCCGCGACCGCGTTCAGCGCCGCCTGCTCGAGCGCCGCCCGGGCCTGCTCGTAGTCGTCGTCCCCGCGCACTGCGTAGCCGGAGAGGTCGAGCAGCGACTCGGGCTGCGGACGGCGGTCCAGCAGCTCGACGAGGCGCGCCGCCTCGTCCGTACCGCCCGCCGCCGTGCGGACGCGCGCGACCGCCGCGTCCAGGCTCGGCGTGTCCCCGAGCGACAGCTCCAATGGCCGCCCCGCCGCCCGCAGGGTCTCGTACACACCGGTGAGCATGCGGCGGAGCGCGGCCGAGCCGTAGGTAGAGAGCAGCGCGAGCCGGTCGGCCGGACCTCCGGTACAGAACTCCGCGAGCGCCGCCTCGAACGCCTCCGCCCGGAGCACCGCCGCCTGGCTCTCGTCCAGCACGCGGAACCTCGGGTCCAGCCCGGCGCCGAAGGGATGCTGCTTCAGCAGCCGGTGGCAGAAGCCGTGGATCGTCGAGATCCAGGCTGCGTCGAGATCGCGCGTCAGGTCGCGCCGGCCGAGCTGCGCGAGCCGTGTCCGGATCCGGGAGCGCAGCTCGGCGGCCGCCCGCTCGGTGTAGGTGATCACCAGGATCGAGCCGACGTCGATGCCGCTGTCGATCGCCCGGGCGAAGCGCTCGACCAGCACGGACGTCTTGCCGGTGCCGGCGCCGGCGGAGACGAAGACGAGCCCTTCCGCCTCGATCGCGGCGTGCTGCTCGGGAGTCGGCGGGCGCTCTGTGGTCGCCGCCATCTCTAGCCTCTCCGCACCCGGCACATCGGCCCGAGCCGGCACCAGGACGGGCACGAACCGTTTCGCGGGTCGTGCAGGACGTCGCCCTCGCGGATGCGCGCGACCATCCGACGGGCAACGTCCCGCCCCCTCTCGACCTTCGCCCAGAACTCTTCCTCGTCGACGTAGTCGCGCGGCGAGTAGCCGGGCACGCCGTCGTTGCGGGCGGACGCGCGCAGCAGCCCGCGGGCCTTGCGGTCGCCGGAGAGCGGGCGGTAGAGCCCGCCGAGCGGCTCGACCCCGACCAGGTCGCGGAGCACGAGCATGTACAGCGGGATCTGGAGCCGCAGTTCGCGCTCGATCTCCGCCGCCGAGTGCGCCTTCTTCCCCGACTTGTAGTCCCAGACGATGCCGCGGGCTGCGAACGGGTCGAGGTCGACGCGGTCGATCTTCCCCGACAGCTGGAAGTTGCCGAGGTCGAGCCCTCGCTGAAGCTCGGGCGCCGAGCGCTCCGAGCCAAACGAGACCTCGAACCGACGCGGGACGAGTGGTAGCTCCGACTCCGCCTCCGACCGCACGAGCGCCTCCAGGTCGCGCCAGAGCGTCTGGCGCAGCTCGTCCCGCTGGAGATCGGTGAGCTCGAGGCGGTTCTCGGCGCCGCCGGCGACCGCCTCCATGAGGCACTCCGCGAGGAAGGCGAGCGCGTCGTCGAGCTGCTCCGGCAGGACGCGCTCGACCCCCAACCGCTTCGGGAGACCGGAGAAGAACTTGAACAGCGCCTGGTGGGCGATCGAGCCGCGCATGCGCGCGTCGATCTCGACGTCCATCGACTTCGGGTCGAGCATCCGCTCGACGAACCAGATCGACGAGCAGCCCGCGAACGCCTCGAGCTCGGTGACGCCGAACATCGTCCGTGAGCGCAGTGACTCCAGCACCGCCGGATCGGTGAGCCGCGTCGGACGCCGGAACGCCTCCAGCGCGCGGTCGAGGCGGCGCTCCCACCCGTTCGCGCGCGCGACCGCCTCAGCCGCCGCGCGGTCCGCGGTCGCGAGCGACGACACCGCACGCAGACGCTCCCGTTCGCTCGGCGCCGCCTCCAGCGGCCAGACCAGCTCGGAGAGCGACCGGTGCCTCGTCACCCGGGGCAGGTCCTCGGGTCGGAGGACCGCGCGTACGTCCTCCCAGAACGGGCTCGGCTGTCGCGGCGCGCCGTCGTCGGTCGCCGCCTCACGCACGAGGTAGAGCCGCCGCGACGGCCGCGTGCAGGCGGTGTAGAAGAGGTACCGGGCGCGGGAGACCGGATCGGGCCGGCCAAGCCGGGCAGCGGCGTCCAGCTCGCGACACCGCTCGTCGTCGAGGAACGGCGAGTTCTGCGTGCGCTGAGGAAAGACGCCTTCCTCCAGGCCGAGCACGAACACGACCTCGGCCCGCCTCGTCCGCGCGCGCAGCAGGTCGAGGACGGCCACGTTCCCGGCGGGCGCAGCGCCCAGGCGGACCTGTGTCCGCTCCAGCGCGGCAACCAGCTCCTCGGCGGTGAGCTCGGAGCCGAGCTCGACCCAGCCCTCGAGCTCGTCGAGGAGGCGAAGCGCCGCCTGGTAGCAGCGCAGGCCGAGCCGCGCTTGCTCCGTCGCGGGCGGGGCGTCGACTCCGTGGGCGGCACGCAACATCGACGTCGCCAGCTCCCGCACCGCCGCGAGGGACGTCGGGGCTCCGCGCAGCCGGTCGAGGAAGACGAGCGGCTGCCCGCGCAGCTCGACGATCGTCGCCTCCAGCCGCTCGGGCGACCGGATCCCGCGGCCCCGCAGCCGCCCCTCCAGGAAGTCCGCATGGGCGCGCGCGAGAGCCGAGTAAGGCGATCGGACGAAGCCGAACAGATCGCGCCTCCCGCCGCCGAGCCAGTCGTACCGGAGCAGCGAGAGCAGAGCCCGGCCGAACGGGGTCTGCGGCAGTCTGATCGACCCGTCGAGCGCGTAGGGCACGCCGACCGCGCCGAACGCCGATTCGAGCGGCGAGCGCACGCGCTCGAGCGAGGGGCAGACGACGAGGATCTCGCCCGGCGACGTGCCGGACCGGAGAAGCTGGAGAATCTCGTCGGCGACCAGCTCCAGTGTCGCCCTCGTCCCCGCACCCTCGAGGAAGCGGATCGCGCCCTCGGCCGGCGGCGCAGGCGGAGGGTCGTCCTCGAACATCGCCCGTTCGAGGTCGGCGAGCGCCGGGTGGGCGTAGTCGGCGTAGCGGGGAGGCAGCTCCTCGATCTGCCCGTCGGCAAGCCGGGCGAGGTCGGTCGCCGTGCGCTCGAGCGACGCGAAGACGAGCCGACCCGGCTCGTACTGGAGCGAGACGGTGACGTCGACCCGTCCGGCGAACGCCTCCAACAGCCGCCACTGCGCGCCGCTCAGATCCTCGAAGCCGTACGCGTATACCGGCCGTCCGTCCCATGCGTCGAGCTCGCCCGCGAGCCGATCGGCGGCGTGGGCGCGTCGGAGGTCGCGGTCCCAGAGCGCGAGCCGGTCGAGCTCCTCGCGATAGCGGCGGTACAGCTGGGCCAGGTCGCCGTCGAGGTCGTCCGGTGTCAGCAGCCCCGACTCGAGCTCAGCGATCGCACTCGCGAGCGCGTCGGCGAAGCCCGAGAAGCGGGCGGACGCCTCGAGATCCTCGAGCGGGGCACCCGCCACCACTCGGCGCAGGAGCAACATCCGCTGCGTCTCGCCGACGAGCGGACGCGCCGAGCCGTTCCCGGTCGCGACCAGGTCGAAGACGTCGTCGAACGTCCCGATCAAACCGCCGAGCAGCGCGCCCCTCCGGGCCAGCAAGTCGCGCTCGACTCGCTCGACGTCCGACCCCGTCGGCACGATCAACACAGGCTCGCGGCCGAGATCCGCCAGGTAGCGGTCGAGGAGCAGGGCCACCTTGCCGGCGTTCGCCGGCCCGGCCAGCAACGTCAAGGCCATCAACCCATACTAATCCCGGGTTCCGACGGCTCTTCGTACGCGAATTCGCAGGATCCCAGGAAACAGCGCGAAAAATGGCTGGGGGCGGCCGCTCCGCCCCCAGCGGAGAGCTCAGGCCACTGCCGACTTCGGCTTGCGGCCGCGGCGGGCGGTCGCACGTCCCGGCATGCCGGTCGCACAGGAATCGCAAAGGTCGGCTTCTTTCGCGCCGCGTCGCGCGTCGGAAAAGGAGAGACGCATGGTGGCCCCTTTTCCTTCCTCCACTTCCCGACCACACTGGTCACAGACGAGAACGGTCTTGCGTGCCAATTGCACTCCTCCTAATGGGGGGCTGGGACACGGAGCGTACCGAAAATGGTCGTGAAATGACGCGGAGATTCGCGTGGAAAATGGCAAGTGTCACGTGTTTCCGTTACTCGTCACGCGGGGAGGAGGCCATGCCGCGATTGCGTCGGGTCGACTGCTCCGAACCGGAATTCGCCGTGTCCGGCGCGGTCGGGGGTTCTCGCACGTGGACGAGAACGACCGGCGCAATCACCGACGGCGAGACGCTCGAGCGCATTCGCGCGCTCGCGTCCCGCCTGACGTCTGGATCTGCCCGCACCCGAACGGCCACATCCAGGCATTGGGGACAGACGCGCGCGGGCGCAGGCAGTACTGCTACCACGACGCATGGCGGCGACAGCGCGACCGCGAGAAGTTCGACCAGATGGTCGAGCTCGCCCAGCCGCTCCCGGCAACGCGCCGGCGTACGGCGCGGCAGGTCCGGGACGAAAACCGACCCGCGAGCGCGTCCTCGCCGGCGCCGTTCGCCTGCTCGACCGCGGCTTCTTCCGGATCGGCGGCGAGGACTACGTAGAGAGAACGGTACGTACGGCCTCGCGACGATGCGCAAGCGCCACGTTCGGCTCGAGCCGGAAAACGTCATCGTCTTCGACTACCGGCGAACGGCGGCAAGCGCGTTCTCCAGTCGGTCGTCGATCCCGACCTCCAC
>JBKOVQ010000049.1:0-5245 GCA_046723985.1 Actinomycetota bacterium
CCGCCTTGTCGAACAGGCGCTGCGTCTTCGGATCGACGCCGCCGGTCTGGGACGCCTCCAGCAGCGCCACGGCCTTCTGGAGCGCGAGGTCGGCCTCGTCGAGGCGTGGATCTGCGGCCCGTGCGATGCCGATCCAGACGCCGAGTGCCACCGCCGCGTGTCACCGATGTCTGCTACATCGTTCCCCCTTGGCGAGGTGTCCGTCTACCCGTCCGCACCGATGTAGGCCGGGCCATCGTCACAAGGACCCTTCGGGTGAGCTTCAGGGCGGTCTTCGGACGTGCGCGGCCGCCCATGCACGCCCCGGGCTCGGCACCCACGCCGAGGGAGATCACCCGGCTCCTTCCTCCGCCGCGACGTCGGTCTCCTCCGGAACCGGAGACCTTGGACTCTCGGTCGGCTGCGCCTCGCCAACGGTGCCGGGATGCTTCCGCTCCCCGAGGAAGACCGCGCCCACGACCACCGCCGCGAATGCGGCGATCCGGACTGCGCCGAGCCAGCCGTCCGGGAGCGGCTCGCCGAAGATCGTCATCCCGGCGACGATCGGCAGGGCATTCGTGAGCAGCGTTGCGATGCCCGCCGTGGTCAGCGCGCTGCCGCGCTGGAACCCCGCCTGGAGGACGAGCGTTCCGAACGCGTAGGCGGCGATCAGCGCCGCGATGAAGGCGAGCTGGCCGTTTGCCTCGACGGCGCCCTTGGTCGCGATGTCGCCGGCGGCGAACAGGAGCCCCGCGGCGAGACCGTAGGCGGGGGCGGCGCCGATGCGGCTGCTGAGCAACTGGACGGAGATCAGCGCCGCACCCGCAGATGCAGCGATCCAGAGGGCGACGGTGAGGTAGGCGGCACCGCTGCCCTCGCCGTGGCCGCCTGCCAGCGAGATCCCGAGCAGAACGAGCCCGGCGACCGCGATCGCCACCCCGATCCGCTCGTGCCTCGAGAGCGGCGTGTGAGTGACGCGCGAGACCATCAGCGCGAGGATCCCGATCCCTCCCGCGGCAGTCGCCTGGACGAGCGACAGCGGCGCGAGCGAGAGCGCCAGCACGTAGAGCGCCCAGCCGGTCGCCTCGATGCCGAAGCCGAGGAGCCAGCGGCGGCTGCCGAGGAGTCGACGGGCGGAAGCGATCGGACTCCTGATCGTGAGCGGAGGCATCCGCCCGACGGCGCTGTGCTCGAGCAGGTAGCCGACGTTGAGCGCGCACGAGGAGGCGATCGTGGCGACGAGGGCGAGGGCGAGCTTCACGACTGCACTATCACCGACGCACGACGCGCGGCAGCGGTAGCGGCAGAGGTAGGGCTAACCGCACCCCCAGACGGTGGCTCACCCCATTCCGCGCCGCTGGGGCCGGAAGGCAGCCTTCGAGCGAGGGAAAGCGAACGAGAGGAGGAGGTGCGATGAGGTTCAACGTCGCAGCCCGCGCCGGCCGCTGGAGCGCCGGACACTGGAAGACCGCCCTCTCCGGCTGGATCGCATTCTGCGTGGTCGCAGTCGCCCTGGGGTCGGTCGCAGGAACGAGGATGCTGAAGGACGCCGACACCGCCGCCGGCGAGACGAAGACGGCGGAAACCCTGCTGCGCGACGCGGGCTTCCCGAGCCGCGCAAGCGAGAGCGTGCTCGTGGAGTCGAAGAGCGAGACGCTCTCCGACCCGCGGTTCCGCGCGGCGATCATGGACGTCGACCGGACGGTCTCGGCGCAGCCGAACGTCCAGAACGTCCGCTCGCCGCTCGCCCCGGGGAACAGCGGCCAGGTCTCGAGCGACCGCCACTCGGCGCTCGTCCAGTTCGAGATCGCAGGCGACCAGGAGAAGGCCGACGGAAAGGTCCAGCCGATCCTGGACGCGGTCGCGAAGGCCCAGGACCGTCACGACGGATACACGATCGCCGAGTTCGGCTTCGCCAGCGCGAACCACGAGCTCAACGACACCCTGAACAAGGACTTCCAGCGGGCCGAGTACTCGTCGCTGCCGGTCACGCTGATCATCCTGCTGGTCGCGTTCGGCGCCCTCGTCGCAGCGGGCCTGCCGGTGCTGCTCGCCTTCTCGGGCGTGCTCGCGACGATCGGGCTGTCTGCCCTCGCCAGCCACGTGGTCGCGGCCGGCGACCCGACCAAGTCGGTGATCCTGCTGATCGGAATGGCGGTCGGGGTCGACTACTCGCTCTTCTACCTCCGCCGCGAGCGCGAGGAGCGGGCGCGCGGCCTCTCGCCGAAGGAGGCCCTGCTCAAGACGTCTCGGACCTCGGGCCACGCGATCCTGATCTCGGGCCTGACGGTGCTGATCGCCATGGCCGGGATGCTGTTCACCGGCAACGCCGTGTTCACCTCGATCGCGGTCGGGGCGATGCTGATGGTCGCCGTCGCCCTGATCGGGTCGCTGTCGATCCTGCCGGCACTGCTCGGCAAGCTCGAGCACCGCGTCGACAAGGGCCGGGTCCCCTTCCTGGGTCGCAACCGCGCCCGCGAGTCGCGGACCTGGGGCTTCGTCCTCGACGGCGTGATGCGGCGGCCGGCGATCGCGGCGGTGCTCTCCGGCGGCGCCCTCGTGGCGCTCGCTGTGCCGACGTTGACGCTGCACACACAGCTGCCGAGCTTCACCGACCTGCCGAAGTCGCTGCCGATCGTACGCACCTACGAGTCCATCCAACGTGCGTTCCCCGGGGCGCAGTCCCCGGCGAAGGTGGTCGTCTCAGCCCGCGACGTCACGTCACCGAGCGTGCAGGGAGCCATCGGAGAGCTGAAGCAGCGGGCGCTCGCGAGCGGCCAGATGTTCCAGCCGATCTCCGTAGAGGTGAACGCGGACAGGACGATCGAGACGGTCTCGATCGCGATGCAGGGGAACGGCTCGAACGGCGCGTCCGTCGCGGCGCTGAAGACTCTCCGGGAGCGGGTCATCCCCTCCACGCTCGGCACGGTCCCGGGCGTGAAGGCGGCCGTGACCGGCGAGACCGCCGGGACCCACGACTTCAACGAACAGATGAAGTCGCACGCGCCAATCGTGTTCGCGTTCGTGCTCCTGCTCTGCTTCTTGCTGCTCCTGGTCACGTTCCGGTCGATCGTGATCCCGCTGAAGGCGGTGCTGCTCAACCTGCTGTCGGTGGGCGCCGCCTACGGCCTGCTCGTGCTCGTCTTCCAGCACCACTGGGCGGAGGGGCTCCTGGGGTTCCACTCGAACGGCGCGATCACCTCGTGGCTGCCGCTGTTCATGTTCGTGATCCTGTTCGGCCTCTCGATGGACTACCACGTCTTCATCCTCAGCCGGGTGAAGGAGCTGGTCGACGAGGGGATGCCCACCGACCAGGCGGTCGCGATCGGGATCAAGCGGACAGCCTCCACGGTGACGAGCGCCGCGGTGGTGATGGTCGCCGTGTTCGCGATCTTCATGACCCTCCGCACGCTCGACATCAAGCAGATGGGCTTCGGCCTCGCCGCGGCGATCCTGATCGACGCGACGATCGTCCGGGCAGTCCTGCTCCCGTCGGTGATGAAGCTGCTCGGCGAGTGGAACTGGTACCTCCCGCGCTGGCTCGAGTGGCTGCCGCGGTTCGGCGGCGAGCCATCGGCCGCGCCAGAGCAGGCTGCGCGGGAGCGCGGCCAGGAGCAGGAGCGGCGAAGCGAGCCGTCGCCTGCCTTCGAGTCCGAGTAACCCTCGGCAACGATCGTGAGACGCCGGCGGAGGGGTCCAAGAGGCCCCTCCGCCACGCTCGGCAAGGGCAATGCTCCGAAGCGCCGATTCGCGAACGATGAGCGCAGAACCGCATGAACTGCTCGGCGCGCCGGAACTTCGCCTGTGCTTCGCGATTGCCGCAGACTTGGGTACCGGCCCCTGTCTCGCCCTCGAGGGCTCACCGCCGCCTCCGGAAGAGGCTCGACGGCTCGTCGCCGACGAGGGTGATCCCATCGGCGGCGACGTTCTCGACGACAGGTGGGCGTTCGCGCCGTAGACGCGCGAGATCGCGTTCGGAGATCTCCGCGATCCCCGCGTGATTCCCGGTCCACGAGTGGACGGCAGCGGCGAGCGAGTCGATCTGCGACCGCCAACGCTCGTCCTCCTCCTCGACGTTTCTCGGTCGGATGTCGAGGATGTCGATGTCGCTGTCCGTGTTCCCGTCGCCGCGCGCCGCCGATCCGAGGATCGACGCATAGGACGTGCCCGTCCGTCTTCGAGAGGGCGGAAGAGTAAGGGAAGGAGAGATCCATGGAGTGCCCGGCATAGCGGCTTTGACATGCGGTGACCCTCGCCACCGGCGCTGCGAACGCAACTCGAGACGCCACTGGGCTCTTCGAGACGAGGCGGTGAGCGCTGCTCAGGCTGCGAGCTCGTCGCCGAGGCGAAGCTCGCTCCGCAGTGCCGCGACGTCGACGCTTGCCTCCCCGCGCCGTCGTGCACCCTCGGCGCTGTTCTCGATCTGGCGGAGCAGGCGGACGACGTCCGCCCGATGCGAATCGGTAGCCGCTTCGCGCGGCGTGCGCCCGGCGAGGAACTGGTGTGGCTCGTCGAGCCATCTCCGCATGCGCTCGTCCACGAAGTCGCCGACCAGCAGCAACTCCGCTGCCTCGACCCGTTCGAGCTGCGGCTCACCGCGTCTCGAGCGGCAAGTGGCCAGCGCTTCGTCGACCGACGTTACGTCGCAATCTCGGAGCTTCACGAGTTCGCCGAAGTCGGTATCGACGATCTCGAGCGTCTGCTCGAGTCGCTGCTCCGACATCGCCTCGGCGTGGAGCTCGTCGCCTTCGAGGCGCAGGGTCGCGATCGGGATCGTGTCGATCGCGCCGACAGGGCTCGATTCGAGCACGAGCGCGCCCGACGGAAGCGGCGGGCGCTGGCTCACGAGCGCCGCGCGCTCGGCCGTGATGTCGAGCTCGAGCGGATCGTCCGGCCCGAGATCGCCGAGCTCGCGCATCCTCTCGGCGGCCGCCGCGCGACCATGCACCTTCCAGGTCGCGGTTGCGAAGACGACCGGGTCGCCTTCGAGCGTGTAGAAGCCCGGCTCTGCGCGCCTGCCGGGCGGGACGTATCGCATCAGGGCAAGCGCCCACTCGCCGCGCGGCGAGCCCGCAAGCCGCGCGAGCTCCGCGCTCAGCTCGAGTTCCTCGCACGGCTCGAAGAACCGCGTCGGGCCCCAGAGGCTCGGTGGATCGCCGTCCATGATGCGGGCGAGCAGTAGGTCCCAGCGGATTGCCTCGCGCGAGACGTACGGACTCCGCACCTCGATGCGCATGTCACCGACGAGCTCCTCCAAGACGAGCGA
>JBKOVQ010000173.1:0-11506 GCA_046723985.1 Actinomycetota bacterium
GAGAGCGATGAAGGTGGCGAAGATCGTCGCCGCCGTTCCGCCGACGAGCCCCTCCCACGTCTTCCCCGGCGAGATCGTCGGCGCCAGCTTGTGACGGCCGACGAGGCGACCGACGACGTACGCGAACGTGTCCCCCGCCCACACGGCGATCAGGACGGTGAACGCCGCGAGCCGGCCGTGGTCGGGCAGGGCGCGCAATGCGAGCAGCGCGACCAGCCCGAGGCCGATCCACGTCACGCCGAGCACGGTGCCGCCGACTGCGACGGTCGCGGACTGCCGTGTCTCCGCGAAGCCCCTGAGCAGGAACGCGAGGCTCACGGTGGCGAACAGGCTCCCGACGACCCAGACGGCACCGCCCTCCTGCGCGGCCACGAGCGTCAGGACGAGCCCGAGGTAGCCGGCGATCACGATCGGGCGGAGCGACCGGGTCATCGCGTAGAACTCGTGCAGCGCTAGCAGGCCGACGACGAGCGCGAGCACGCACAGCCACCAGCCGCCGAGCCACACGACGCCGAGCACGAGCGGTAGTCCGATCAAGACGACGAGGACGCGGGACGCGAGGTTGTTCATGCCGACCTGCCCATCTTGCGCAGGAAAACGGCCTCAGCGTCCGCCGAAGCGGCGCTTGCGGCGCGCGTACACGGCGAGCGCGTCGCGGAGATGCTTCGGACCAAAGTCCGGCCAGAGCGTCTCCACGAAGACGAGCTCCGCGTAGGCGAGCTGCCACAGCAGGAAGTTCGAGATCCGCTGCTCGCCGGAGGTGCGGATCAGAAGGTCGGGGTCGGGCATGGATGGGGCGTACAGCTGGGCCGCGAACGTGTTCTCGTCGACGTCTTCGGGATCGAGCCCGGCGGCGACTAGGCGGCGTGCCGCCTCGACCAGCTCTGCGCGACCGCCGTAGTCGAAGGCGATCCAGAGGCTGAGCCGGTCGTTACGCCGGGTCTCCCTCTCGAGCTTCGCCATGCGTCGGCGCAGGTCTTCGGGCGCCCGGTCCTGGCGCCCGATGAAGCGCACGCGCACGCCCTGCTCGACAAGGTCGGGGAGCTCCCGCTCGATCGACTCCGCGAAGATGTCCATCAGCGCGCGCACCTCCTCCTCCGAGCGCGTCCAGTTCTCGGTCGAGAACGCGTACACCGCGAGCGAGTCGAGCCCGAGGTCGATCGCGGTCTCGACCACCGGACGGAGGGCGCGCGACCCGGCGCGATGCCCTTCGGCAACCGGGATGCCCCGCTTCGCCGCCCAGCGCCCGCTGCCGTCCATGATGATCGCGACCGCCCGTGCAAGGTCCGGACGTTCCTGCTCGCCCGGCCTAAGGCCGCGAAGACCTTTGATTCTGGTGAGCAGGTTCATCGTCTGAGGAACGTACCCCGCGGGAAATGCGAAGCATTTCCGCGGCCTAAACTTCGAGGATCTCTGTTTCCTTGCGCTTCAACAGCTCGTCGATCTTGTGCACGTGGTCGTCGGTCAGCTTCTGGACGCGCTCCTCGGCCCGGCGCTCGTCGTCGTCCCCAACCTCGCCGTTCCGGACGAGCTCCTCGAGGTGCTTCATCACGTCGCGACGCACGTTGCGAACCGCCACGCGCCCGTCCTCGGCGCGCTGCCGGACGACCTTCACGAGATCCTTGCGCCGTTCCTCGGTCAGCTGCGGGATCGGGAGGCGGATGATCTTGCCGTCGTTGGACGGCGTCAGGCCGAGATCAGACTCCATGATCGCCTTCTCGATCGTCTTCAGCGAGCTCGGGTCGAACGGCTGGACCGTGAGCATCCGCGGCTCCGGCACGTTGATCGTCGCGAGCTGGTTGAGCGGCGTCGCCGTGCCGTAGTAGTCGACCTGGACGTGGTCGAGCAGGGCGGCCGAGGCGCGGCCTGTGCGGATGCTGTTGAACTCGCGCTGCGTCGTCTCGACGGACTTGTCCATGCGGCGGACGGCGTCCTGAATCAGGTCGTCCATCATCGGGCGGCTCCCTTAGGCGTGGAAATCAAGGTTCCTACGCGCTCGCCGGCGGCGATGCGCCTGATGTTTCCGTCGGCGAGCTCGAAGACGTGGATCGGCAGGTTGTTCTCCATGCAAAGCGACAGCGCAGTCGTGTCCATCACCTTCAGGCCGCGCTCGATCGCCTCGAGGTGCGTGAGCTCCGGGATGAACTCGGCGCCAGTGTCCTCGCGCGGGTCGCCGTCGAAGACGCCCCGAACGCGATTCTTGGCCATCAGGATCGCCTCGGCCCCGATCTCCAGCGCGCGCAGCGCGGCGGCCGTGTCCGTGGTGAAGAACGGATTACCGGTTCCGGCAGCGAAGATCACGATGCGGCTCTTCTCGAGGTGGCGGATCGCCCGGCGGCGGATGTAGGGCTCCGCGACCTCGGCGACGGTGATCGCCGACAGCACCCGCGTCTGCGCGCCGTTGCGCTCGAGCGCGTCTTGCACCGACAGTGAGTTGAGCACGGTGGCGAGCATGCCGGCGTAGTCGGCGGTCGCACGGTCCATCCCGGCGGCGGCCGCCTCCATCCCGCGCACGAAGTTCCCGGCGCCGATCACGAGCGCGATCTCGAGGCCCTGCTGCTGGACCGAGACGATCTCCTTGGCGAGCGATTCGACCCGCTCCTGGTCGATCCCGAAGGCGCGCCCGCCCATCAGCGCCTCGCCGGAGAGCTTCAGGAGGACACGGCGGAAGCCGGTTCTGCCGGCTTCGCCCGTCGTCGGGCTCGGCTCCGCGCGAACGCTCATCCGAGCTGGAAGCGCTCGAACTCGAGAACCTCGGCACTCGCCGCCTGCAGCGCCTGCCCGACCGTCTTCGATCCGTCGTGGATCCACTCCTGGTCGGTAAGGACCGTCTGGGCGAAGAACCGCTTGTTCAGCATGCCTTCGACGATCTTCTCACGCGCCTGCTCGGGTTTGGACTGCACCTCGTCCGAGTTCGCGTAGATCTCGCGCTCGCTGGCAACTGTCCCCGCCGGGACGTCGTCGCGCCCAATCCACTGCGTCGACGGCGATGCAGCGACGTGCATCGCCACCTTTCGGCCGAGCTCGGCGTCGCCGCCGCCGAGCTGGACGAGCACGCCGAGCTTGTTCGCCGGCGGGTGCGCGTACGCAGCGATCACGCCGCCGTCCACCCGCTCGAAACGGGCGGTGCCGACGACGACGATGTTCTCGCCGAGCTTGCCGGCGAGCTGGACGCGCGCATCCTCCAGCTCGGCTTCCGCGCCGGTCCCGCGGGCGTCGACTGCGTCGAGCACGTCCTTCGCGTACGCGAGGAACTCGTCGTTGTTCGACACCGGCTCTGTCTCGCAGCCGACAGCGACCAGCGTGCCCCGGCTCCCGTCGTCCGCCAGCCGGTAGCCGACCTTACCCTCGCTCGTCCCGCGGCCCGCGCGCTTCGCCGCCTGCGCCATCCCCTTCTCGCGCAGGAGAGTGACGGCGGCCTCGAGGTCGCCGTTCGTCTCCTCGAGGGCGCGCTTGCAGTCCATCATCCCCGCGCCGGTCTTGTCGCGGAGCTCCTTGACGAGGCTTGCCGAAATCACAGTCATGAGTCTGTGGGAATCGGCGCTGATTGATCCGTCGCAGCCGACTCGGTCGTCGGCTGCGGCTCCTCAACTGGCTCTGCAGGCTCTTCGACCGGCTCCTCCACGGCTTCGGGCTGGGCCGCGAGTTCAGCGGGTGAGACCTTCTGCTTGCCCTCGGCGATCGCCTCCGCGATCACCCGCGTGATGAGGCTGCACGAGCGGATCGCGTCGTCGTTGCCGGGGATCACGTACTCGGCCTCGTCCGGGTCGCAGTTGGTGTCGACCAGCGCGATGATCGGCATGCCGAGCCGCCGGCCCTCGCGGACCGCGAGCGCCTCCTTGCGGAGATCGAGGACGAACATCGCCTCCGGCTGGCGCTTCATGTCGGCGACGCCGCCGAGGTTGGCTTCCAGCTTCTCCAGCTCGCCGAGCATCGCGATGCGCTCCTTCGGCGGCAGCAGGTCGAGCTGCCCCTCGTCGCGGAGGCGGCGCAGGTCGTGGAGCCGGTCGATCCGGTCCGAGATCGTCCGCCAGTTCGTGAGCAGACCGCCGAGCCAGCGGTGGTTGACGTACGGCATGCCGACGCGCTTCGCCTGCTCCTCGACGGCGTCCTGCGCCTGCTTCTTGGTGCCGACGAAGAGCACCGCGCCGCCGCGTCCGGCGAGGTCCTTGACGAAGGCGTAGGCGTCCTCGAGCAGGGCCGCGGTCTGCTGCAGGTCGATGATGTAGATCCCGCCGCGCTCGGTGAAGATGAACCGGCGCATCTTCGGGTTCCAGCGGCGGGTCTGGTGGCCGAAGTGGACCCCGGCCTCCAGAAGCTCTCGCATGGAGACGACAGGCACGTGTGTGTTCCCCTTTCGGTTTCGATGGGCGTTGCGCCGGTGGGCCCGGACGGAACTCGTCGAAGCGACAAGCACCGCCGCCCAGGTTTTCCTCCGGGTCGTGGGACGAAATCGGGCTACATGCTAGCTGGTGCGGTCCGCGCAAGCGCCGCGTCGAGATCGGGCGGGAGCGGCGACTCGACGTCGACGCGCTCACCCGTCACGGGGTGGGTGAACGCGAGCCGCGCCGCATGGAGGAACTGCCGCCGCAGGCCCGGCTCGGGCGTTCCGTACACGGGGTCGCCTACCACCGGGAGGCCGATCGCGGCCAGGTGGACGCGGATCTGGTGCGTTCGCCCAGTCTCGAGGCGCACGCGCAAGAGCGCGTGGTCGTCGTAGAGGTCGACCAGCTCGAAGTGGGTGATCGCGTCCTTGGGCACGTCGGTGTCGAGCGAGCGGCGCGTCGGATCGCGGCGGTCGCGGCCGATCGGCGCCTCGATCCGTCCCGTCCGCGAGCGTGGTCGTCCGCGGACCAACGCCAGGTATTCACGTTCCAGCGCGCGGCGCCGTACCAGGGCACGCAGCCCCTCGTACGCCTGGTCCGTGCGCGCGACCACGAGCAGCCCCGAGGTGTCGCGGTCGAGGCGGTGGACGATCCCGGGGCGCTCCGGGTCGCCCCCGGCGCTTCGACCCGCGAGCGCCTGGACGAGGGTCCCGGAACCGTGCCCCGCGGCCGGATGGACGACGAGCCCGCCCGGCTTGTCGACCACGAGCAGGTGCTCGTCCTCGTACGGAATCCTGAGCTTGGGCGTGGGCTCGGAAGCGACGGCCGGTGCGCCGTCGGCGAGCTCGACCGCCACCTCCTCTCCACCCTCGAGCCGATAGCTCTTCGGGCGGAGGGCGCCGTCGACCAGCACCGACCCGGCCGCGAGCAGTCGCTCGGCGGCGGCACGCGAGCCGACTCCCGGGAGCGAGGCGACGAAGCGGTCGAGCCGCTCTCCCGCTGCGGCCTCAGGAACGGCGTGCCGGGTCGAAGCCACGCGGCCTCCGCGGGGCACGATCGGCCGAGACGAGTGCGCCGAGGAGAATCGCGACCCCGATCACGATGAAGCTGTCAGCGAGGTTGAACGCCGGCCAGTAGCGCAGGTCGAGGAAGTCGGTGACGTGGCCGAGGCGTATCCGGTCGGCGAGGTTCGAGACGCTGCCGCCGATCAGCAGCCCGACTGCGACCGGGAGCAGTGGATGCCGGGCGCCGGAGCGTGAGAAGTAGACGATCATCCAGGCGACCGCGACCAGGGTGAGGACGATCACGATGCCGATCGACTGCGCGAAGAGCCCGAACGCGATCCCCGAGTTCTGCACGTGGTGGATCGAGAACGGACCGAGAACGTTCACGTTCTCGTCGAGCCACAGCTGCGAGGCGACGACGTGCTTCGTCAGCTGGTCGGCGACGATCGCAGCGCCGGCGATCGCGCCGAGCGCAGCCCAATGTCTGGGGCGCGCGGCCAGCGATCGCGCAGCGACCGAGATCGGCGCGAGGCCGTCGGAACGGGACCCCGGACGGAACTCCTGCTTGCGGGCGGGCTCGATCAGCCGCGTTCCTGCTTTCGCTTGTCCTCGATGCACAGGGTTGCCCACGGTAGGGCCTCCAGGCGCCCTTCGCCGATCGGTCCGCCGCAAGCCTGGCAGGTGCCGAAGGTGCCGGCATCGATCCGCGCGAGCGCCGCGTCGATCGCGGTCAGAACGTGGGTCGAGTTGTCCTCCAGCGTGCTGGCCATCTCGCGATCGAAGGTGGCCGTTGCCACGTCGCCGAGATGGTTGTCCTGGAAGGACAGCTCCTCGGTCTCGTCGGACAGCGAGCCGGGGTTCTCCAGGTGGATGTTGTCGATCGCGTCGACGACGCGTTTCCGCTCCTCGAGAAGCCGGGTCCGGAACTGCTCGACGTCGACGGCGCTCACGACTCCCCCAGCCTGCGTTCCGCCTCGGCCGCGTCGAGACCGTGCAGCTCGACCACCTTGTCGCGTCCCGTTTGGCCGGCCACGACAGAGAGTGACGTGCGAGGCACACGTAGTCGCCGTGCCAGCAGCCTGACGACCGCGTCGTTCGCCCGCCCGCGCTCGGGTGAAGCGCTGACCAGCACCTTCCAAGCCGAGCCGTGCCGGCCGACCAGTTCGGTTCGGGCCGCTCCGGGCGAGACGCGGAGACGTAGGCGTGTCGTCGACTCCGCCATCTCGCCAAGTATAGGTCGGGGCTCTATGCCGCCTGACTCTCGGGCTCCTCGTCGGCAATCGCCGGGGTCTCCTCGGCCTCGTCCAACGCGTCCAGGGCAGCGTGGAGGAGGACGCGGATGCGCCGGGCCTCCAGCGCGAGGCGCTCGCGCTCCGCCTGAGCCTCCCGGGTGATCGTCCGGGCGGCGGCGTGCGCTTCGGAGACGATCGCCTCCGCCTCGCGCTTCGCCTGCTCGCGGAGCTCGATCGCGGACCGCTCGGCCGAGACGAGCGTCGTGCGCAACAGCGCCTCGAGCTCGCGGTAGCGGGTGAGCTCGCCCTCGAGCAGCTCGACGCGTTCGGCGTAGTCCGCGCGCTCGCGCCAGACGTCCTCGAAGCTTGCGGTGACGTCCTCGAGCAGCCGGTCGACCGACCCGCGGCGGTAGCCGAGGAGGCCGCGTCTGAGCTTCACGTGGCGGATCTCGACTGGTGTGTAGGACATGGTTCTCCTTCCTGGTCAGTGGAGCGTGTCCAGCAGCCGGACGACGATCTGCTCGGCGCCGAGCAGGACCAGCACGCCGACGATCGGCGAGAGGTCGAGCGGGCCGAGCGGCGGCAGGAACCGCCGGAAGAGCCGCAGGTACGGCTCGCACACGTCGTACAGGAACCGCAGGATCGGGTTGAACGAGTAGGGCAGGCGGAAGAACGACGCGAGGACGTACACGAGGATGACGAGCACGTAGACGCCGACGAACACGACGACGAAGCTCTGAAGCGTCGAGACCCAGTCCGCGAGTAGCCCAAGGTCGGCGAGACGTACGCCCACGACTCCGAGTTCGGCTCCTGGAGCCGCGTTCCTACCGGGCGTGCTTACGCCTGGTTGAAGAAGCCGCCCCGCTCGAGGAGGCGTGCGCGCTCTTCCGCGGAGACCTCGACGTTGCGCGGCGTAAGCAGGAAGACCTTGTCCGCGACTCGCTGCATGCCCCCGTTCAGCGCGTAGGTGAGCCCGCTGGAGAAGTCGATCAGCCGCTTGGACAGCTCCTGGTCGGTACTCTGGAGGTTGAGGATCACCGGGACGCCTTCCTTGAAGCGGTCGGCGATCTGCTGGGCGTCGTTGAAACTGCGTGGGAGCACCAGGTGCACCTTCACGTTGGGGCTCGGCGCAGCTTCGAGGCGGCGGGACCGGGTCGGTGTCGGCTCGCGGGTGGCGGTGCGCGGGCTGGCCGGGGTCACTTCAGCCTGGGCTGCCGCGGGATCGGAGTCGGTCCAATCCTCGAACTCACCTCGGCGGCGGCGTGGAAGCCTCCGCACGTTCGGCCGGTCGTCGTACGACCGCTCGAGCTCCTCGTTCGTGACGTAGCCGTCCTCGTCCCAGTAGTCGTCCTCCTCGGCGATGCCGAAGTAGACGAGCGTGCGGCTCCAGAGGTCGGCGAAGCCCATTGCGTCAGGAATCGTAACGCCACGCCACGCCGACACGGGCGTGCCGCGGTGTGGAGCCCTGCGATCGGGCGATTTTTCGTCGCCGCGCCCGACATGCGCGGGCGCGGCCCGCGTTCGTCTGCCGGCAGGAGGCGATGCGAGCGCAGCGAGCAAGCAGAGCAGAGCGCCCGCGGGGGAACCAGGGGTTCCCCCGCGTTACGCCCAGAGCCGAGATCCGACGCGGATCAGCGTCGCCCCCTCCTCGACCGCGACCCGGTAGTCCTGGCTCGTTCCCATCGACAGCTCTGACAGACCGTACGTCTCTGCGAGCTCGCGGAGACGCCGGAAGTACGGCCGCGAGGCACCCGGGTCGTCGGCGAGCGGCGGCATCGTCATCAGGCCCCGAACGTCCTGGTAGAAGCCGAGGAACGCGTCGAGCTCTCCAGGGGCGACGCCGGACTTCGTCGGCTCGCCGGAAAGGTTGACCTCGACGAGCGCGGGGATCTCCAGGCGGCGCGCGGCCGACTCCGAGTCGAGCGAGTGGACGAGCTCACAGATCCCGTTGACGATCTTCGCCTTCCGGCTCTGAAGGTGGCCGATGAAATGCCAGCGAAAGGCGTCGCCGTAGACCGCGTGCTTCGCCTCGAGGTCCTGGGCGCGGTTCTCGCCGACCACCTCGATCCCGGCCTCGGCCAGGGCGGCCATGTCGTCGACGGACACGTATTTTGTGGCCGCGACGACGGTGACGCCGGAGCCGACCTCCTGCCGGAGCTGGTCGTACCGCTCTCGGATCCGCTCAGGCGACAAGAGCGACCAAACCCTGACGGCCGGTGCGGCCCTCGTCGCGCCGGTGGGAGAAGAAGAGCTCGGGGTTGCAGGCCGTGCACAGATCGGTCCGCTGGACGTCCGCAACGCCTGCGGAGGCGAGTGCGCGTCCGGCCGCGGCCCACAGGTCGAGACGGCCGTCGGTGACGACCTGGACACCGAATCGCTCGCGGAACGGGTCGGCGACCTCCGCGCCGACCTCGTAGCAGCATGGACCGATCCCCGGGCCGATCGCCGCAGCGAGCCGGCCGCCGCCGAGGATGGAGACGGCATTCTGGACGATGTCCGCCAGGAGCCCTCGCCAACCGACGTGGAGGGCGGCGATCGCCGGGGCCCCGCCGTTCGTCCGCGCGATCGCGAGCGGCAGGCAGTCAGCCGTGAACACGAGCAGCGGCTCGCCCGGCGTGTCGGTCCAAAGCCCGTCGCCCGGCTCTCCCTTCCCGCCTGCCCGCCTGACGGCGGCGCCGTGAACCTGGCGTCCGAAACTGAGGAGCTCGGGGTTGGTCCCGAGCTCGGTGCACAGCCGCCTCCGATTCTCAGTCACGTGGCTGGGGTCGTCCTCGGTCAGCCGGCCGAGGTTGAGGGTGTCGAACGGGGGCATGCTGATGCCGCCGCGGCGGGTCGAGAAGCCGACCACGTACGGCCCGGGCGCCTGCCAGGCGATCAGCTCCAGGTCACTCATCGGCGATCAGCTCTCGTGCCGCGGCGAGCTCGTTCGCGCGGCCGTCGAGCTCGCCGCGGAGCTTGCGGCGTCGCAGCTCCTCGAGCACCTCCCCCACCCGCGGCGACTCGGGCAACCCGAGCTCGGCGAGGTCGGCACCGCCCACCTCCAGCCTCACGTCGCGCAGCCGCATGAACCACTCGCGGAGGGCAGGCGAGTCGTTCAGGGCGAGCGCGAGCAACGCGGCATCCGGTGCGCGGGCGGCGAGGTCGGCGATCTCGACCGGATCCGACGCCTGCGCGAGGCGTGGAGCGAGTGTGACCGCGTCCTCCACGGCGCGCTGGTCCTGACGGCGCAGCTCGAGACGCTCGAGCAGAGGCGGATGCGACTGGAGGAGGACAGCGAGGCGCAGCCGCCATGCAGGCGCTCCCGGATCGAGCTCGGCGCGGAGCGCGTCGGCGCGCTCGAACAAGGCCGCCTCGACGGACGGGACGCCGCCGAGCTCGGCCAGGCGCTCGACGGCACGCACGGCGCCCTCCTCGGCGAGAAGCGCTACGACCTCCTCGGTGAATCGCTTGGCCGAGAGCTGCACGACGCCCGAAAGACCCGCGCGCGCGAGCCGCTCGGTCTCCGGATCCATCCGGAAGTCGAGTCTGGTCTCGTAGCGAACGGCTCGGAAGATGCGCGTCGGGTCGTCCACGAACGACTCCGGATGGAGGACGCGGACCGCGCCGGCCTCCAGATCGGCCCGGCCGCCGTGCGGATCGACGATCCGGCCCAAGTCCTCGCCCAGCGACGCGGCCATTGCGTTCACGGTGAAGTCGCGCCGTGCGAGGTCGTCCTCGATCGATCCGGCTTCGACGTCGGGCAGCGCTGCCGGCTCACGGTAGGTCTCGCGTCGAGCCGTGACGACGTCCCAGTGGCGGCCGTCGGGGAAGCGGACCACGGCTGTTCCGAACCGCCCGTGCCCGGTCACCGCGCCCCCGAGCCCTCGCGCGAACGCGAGCGCGTCACCTTCCACCGCGAGGTCGACGTCGAAGCTCGTTCGCCCGAGGAGGATGTCGCGGACCGTGCCGCCTACGAGGTAGAGACCCTCGCCACGCGGTAAGTCGAGCGGGCGGAGCTCGGCGGCGATCGAGTCAGGCGAGGGCAATCGCGTCGATCTCGACCAGCGCACCCGAAGGCAGAGCCGATACCTCGAGCGTCGCCCGCGCCGGCGGCACGTCGCCGACATGCCGGCGGTAGACCTCGTTCATCCCCTGGAAGTCGTCGAGGTTCCTGAGGTAGACGGTCGTCTTGACGATCCGGTCGAGCCCGCTGCCGGACGCTTCCAGGATCGCGCGGAGGTTCGCAAACACCTGCTCCGTCTGCTCGGAGATGCCGTCCCCGACGATCTCGTGTCCGCCGGGAGTCAGAGCGAGCTGCCCGGAAACGAAGACGAGTCCGCCGGCCCGGATCGCCTGCGAGTACGGCGCCCCCTGGAACGGCGCGGGAGCGTCCTCGGTGCGGACTGCCTGTTTGTCGTCCACTGCGACTCCTTCCGGTCAGCTTCGCGGCGGGCGGCAGGCGCTCGCAAGTGCGACCCCGAGGGCCTTGAACATCGCCTCGAGCGCATGTTGCGCATCGTCGCCCGCAATCAGCCTGACGTGGAGTGTCAGTCCCGCGCCCTCGGCGAAGCGGCGCAGGAAGTCCGTGACGAGGTCGGTGCCGAGGCCGCCGACACGGGCGTCGGAAAGGTCGACGTTCGAGGCCAGGAGCGGCCGCTCGGAGACCTCGACCACGACGTGCGCGAGCGCCTCCTCCACCGGCAGGACGCCAGAGCCGTAGCCGCGGACGCCCGGCTCGCGCAGAGGGCCGGCAAGGGCTCCGCCCAGCGCCACGGCCGCCTCCACCGCGTCGGCCGAGGTCTCGCCCGGCGCGAGTGCAAGGACGAGGTCGAAGCGGGCGTACTCCGCCATGAGGGCAAGGAGGCGGTCGAGGACGGGGAAGCCGGTGTCGACGTTCGCGCGTCCGCTCCCGGCCACGGTCACCTCGACCCGCAGGCGCTCTGCACGGCTGCTCGTCGCCATGCGA
>JBKOVQ010000027.1:0-22165 GCA_046723985.1 Actinomycetota bacterium
CTGGACGAACCAGGTGGGTGCCGTGCGGGCCGGCTCGTCTCCCGACTCGCCGCGCCCGACTCGGGCTCCCTCGCTTTGGCTGTTGGTTCTACATTGGTGTGCGGAGCCACGAACAGGGTCGGGCACCCGCCCACTCTACCCTCCTCGGCCCGCTACCCCGCGCGGGCGAAGCTCCATCTGATCTTCTGAACGCCGCTGAGCCCGAGCAACTCCGCGAGCGCCGGCGTCACCTCGAAGTCGAACCTCGGCGAGAACGGGCCGCGGTCGACGACCGACGTCAACACGGTCTTGCCGTGGAAGGCGACGAACACCTTGGCCCCGCACGGAAGGACCTGATGGTCGACCCCGAGCGTCTTCGGAGTGAGGAGCGTGCCGCAGCCGGACGCGTGCCCGGCGAGCGGGCGGTTGCGCACGGCGGTGAGTGCCGAGTACCAGCCGCTCACGTTGGAGACGGCCGGCTGCGGCAACGCCGACCGAGGCTGCGCGATTTTGTCGTCACGAGAGGCAATCGCGAGTCCGACCACGACCGCGAGCAGTCCGACCCCGAGCAGAGCAAGCTGACGTTGGGCAAGGACGGCCAGCAAGGCGTCAGTCGCCTCGTTGCACCGGCGAGCCGTCGTCCGGCGAGGCGCTGAGCACCCGCGTGTACGCCTCGACCTCTTCGGACGGTGCGTCGCCGGCGTCGGTGCGAAGCGGATAGTCGTCCTCCGCCTCGGGCGCGACCGAGTCCTCGACAGACGGTTCCAGCTCTTGCTCATCGACCGGCTCCGTCGGCGGGCGCGCATATGCCGGTACCGCCTGTGCCTGCGAGCGCCAGACCGCGAACTCGATCAGCGACACGAGGACCCACCCGCCGGCGAGTAGCGCGACGATCACGGCGGGTCGGAGATCGGCATACCCGGCGCCGACCCCCAGCAGGATCAGGAAACCAGCCTCGGTCGCGAATCTCGGCGCGAATGCGCCCGGCATGTCCTGAGTCTAGACAGGCGGCCCGCCCGACCGGACGGACCCCGGCGTGGCGAACCGCTCTACGGTCCAGACTCTTCCACGACGACCTCGATGCCGAGCTCTCGGAGCACTTGCGTCGGCATAGGCGTCGGCGCGCCGGTCAGAGGGTCGGAGCCACTGGAGACTTTCGGGAAGGCGACGATCTGGCGGATGTCCGGCTCGCCGGCCATCAGCGCCACGAACCGCTCGAGCCCCATGGCGAAGCCGCCGTGCGGTGGAGCTCCCATCTCGAGCGCCTCGAGCAGGAAGCCGTACTTGCTGCGCACCTCCTCGTCCTCCAGCCCCATCACCCGAAAGACGGCCGCCTGGACGTCGGAACGGTGGATCCGGATCGAGCCGGAGCCGAGCTCCCACCCGTTCCAGATCAGGTCATAGTGCTGGCTCTTCGCCGCGCCCGGTTCGTCCTCGAAGTCCTCGTCACCCGGGATTGGCGCCGTGAACGGATGGTGCAGGAACGTCCACTGGTGCGTGTCCTCGTCCTGCTCGAACAGCGGAAAGTCGATCACCCAGTGGAAGACGTCGGTGTCCTCGGCGAGCTCGAGCTCACGCGCGACGTGGAGACGGAGCCCACCGAGCACGCGGGCGACGATCGGCGGCTCGCCGGCAGCAAAGAGCACGGTCGAGCCGGGCGGCGCGGCGAACGCGGCGAGCTCTCGCTCCGACAAGAACTTCGCAATCGGCGAGCGCACCTCACCGTCTGCACCGTGGACGATGTAGGCGAGGCCCTTCGCCCCCCACTCTTTCGCCACCTCCTCGAGCCGGGCGAGCTCGGCGCGGGAGTACTCGTTCGGGACGACGATGAACCGCACTGCCTCGGCGGCGTCGAACACGCCGAACTCGGAGCCGCGCGTGACTTCGGTCGCGTCCTGGATCTCCAGTCCGAACCGCAGATCGGGCTTGTCGGTGCCGTACCGGGCGATCGCCTCTTCGTAACCCATGCGCGGAAACGGCCTCTGCGGGAGGTCCCGGCCCAACGCCGCGAACGAGTCGACGACGACCGCCTCCATTACGTCGAGCACGTCGTCGCGCTCGACGAACGCCATCTCAAGGTCGAGCTGCCGGAACTCGAACTGGCGGTCGGCGCGGAGGTCCTCGTCCCGCCAGCACGTGGCGATCTGGTAGTAGCGGTCGATTCCGCCGATCATGCAGAGCTGCTTGAAGAGCTGCGGGCTCTGCGCCATGGCGAAGAAACGTCCGGGCTGCAGACGCACCGGCACGAGGAAGTCGCGTGCTCCCTCGGGCGTGCCGCGCGTCATTCCGGGCGTCCAGACGTCGACGAACTCCCCGTAGTCCATCGTCCTCCGGATCGACTGCACGACGGTGTGCGAGAGCCTCAGGTTGCGCTGCATCTGCTCGCGCCGCATGTCCAGCCACCGGTAGCGCAGCCGCAGCGTCTCGTCGACGTGCTCTTCGTCGAGCTGGAAGGGAAGCGGCGTCGACCGGGAGACGATCTCGAGCCGGTCGACCTGGAGCTCAACTGAGCCGGTGGGGAGGTTTGGGTTCACCGCCTCGGGTGCGCGCGCGACCAGCTCACCCTCGGCCTGGACGACGAACTCGTTGCGGAGCTCGTGCGCGACCGCATGTGCGTCCGGCGTGCGCTCCGGGTTGATCACGAGCTGGCAGACGCCGGTGTGGTCGCGCAGGTCGACGAAGACGAGTCCACCGTGGTCGCGGCGGGTAGCGACCCAGCCCGCCAGAGTCAGACGGCGGCCGATCAACTCGTCTGCGACCTCGCCGCAGCGTAGGTCACGCCAGCTCACGCGGTCACCCCGGACAGGTCAGTGCCAGCTTCCACGACCACGACCTTCCTCGCACCGAGCCGCGACGCCTGCGTGTGCTGCCCCTTCACGGAACGTCCCGCGAAGTCGGCGTCCGCGCGCTTCCCGGCGGCGCGCAGCTCCATCATCTTCGCTAGCACAACGGCGCGATCTGCCCCATCGACACACACGAAGAACACGTCGACGCCCTCGTCCACAGGGACGGTCGTCCCGGCCTGATCGAGAGCAATCAGCAACCGCTCGATGCCCGCGCCGAGCCCGACGCCGGGCGTGTGGGGTCCGCCGAGCTCCTCGGCGAGCCCGTCGTAGCGTCCGCCGCCCGAGAGCACGCTCTGCGACCCGCCCTCTGGCCCGACGAACTCCCAGGTCGTGCGCGTGTAGTAGTCGAGCCCGCGAACGAGGGTCGGCACGAGCTCGTAGCGCACGTCGAACGCATCGAGATAACGCCGCACCTCGGCGAAGTGCTGGCGGCACCCCTCACAGAGCGAGTCGCCGATCGCAGGGGCCTGCCGCAGCACCGCCTGCACGGCCGCGGGTTTTGCGGCGATGTTGTCGAGCGCGCGGAGCGGGTTGCGCGCGGCCTGCTCCCGGGTCGAGTCGTCCAGGTCGACCGCATGCTCGGCGAGCCACGGCTTCAGCCGTTCCTCGACGTACGCAGGCCGGCACTGCGGGTCGCCGATCGAGTTCAGCTGGAGCTGGTACTCCGTGATCCCGAGCGTGCCGAGGAGCGCATCGTAGAGTTGGATCACTTCGGCGTCGCATCCGGGGTCATCCGACCCGATCGCCTCCAGGTCGAGTTGCCAGAACTCGCGGAAGCGGCCCTTCTGTGGGCGGCCGTAGCGGTAGAAGGTCTCGATCGCGTAGAGCTTCTGCGGCTGCGGCTCGCGGTGCAGGCCGTGCTCGAGGTAGGCGCGGACGATCGGGGCGGTCGCCTCGGGCCGCAACGTCAGCGAGCGGTCGCCGCGGTCGGTGAACGTGTACATCTCCTTCGTGACGATGTCCGAGCCCTCGCCGGAGGTGCGCGCGAAGAGGTCGGTGTCTTCGAAGATGGGCGTATCGATCCGGCGGTAGCCGTACAGCACGCAGAGCCGCTCGAACTCCTGCTTCACGAACTGCCACGCGGGCTGTTCGGACGGGAGGATGTCGTGGGTGCCGCGCGGGGCTTCGAGGCTAGGCACGGAGCTCGGTGAGGAACGGGTTTCGCGCGAGCTCGGCGCCGAGGGTCGTCGGCGGCCCGTGGCCGGAATACACGACCGTCTCGGGTGGGAACCTGTCGACGAGGGCCCGGATCGACTCGACGAGCGTCTCCCAGCTCGCCATCGGCAGGTCGGTCCGTCCGACCGAGCCGGCGAAGAGGACGTCCCCCGAAAAGAGGCATAGGTCGGCGTAGAACGCCAGGTGACCCGGGGAATGGCCGGGAACTTGCACCGTCTCGAACGAGATCCCTGCGGCTTCGATCGTCTCGTCTCCGGCGAGCTGCACCTCCGCCGCCCACGGCCGAATCCGGTGGCCCGGGTAGTAGTCGGCCGGCTGGGCGAGCACGGCCGCCTCCACCTCGGAGAGGTAGACGGGCGCGCCGGTCGCTTCGGCCAGCTCGGCGACTGCCCCGATGTGGTCGTAGTGGGTGTGCGTGACCAGGATTCCGACCACCGTGACGCCCATTCGGGCGAGCTCGAGGCGGAGCGTCGTCGCATCGCCGCCGGGGTCGATCACGACCGCCTCGGCCGCGCCTCGTTCGGTGCGAACGATGTAGCAGTTCGTGCCGATCGGGCCGAGCTCGTAACGGTCGACGACCAGGGTCATCCTGCGGCTGAGTCTAACCGGGGGTCTACTGGCGCTTGGGCCGCTTGTCCTTCTGCGGGAGCGCCCCCTGCCGCTTCAGCCATCGGTTCCGCATCATGCGGTCGGTCAGGTACATCATGGGGATGAAGAGCGCCGCGTACAGCACGCCGATCAGGATCCGGCTCGGCAGCGGTCCGCTGCGGAGCACGAGCACGACCAGCACGAAGATGCCGACCTGCCACGGGAGGGCGCGTCTGGCGGCGCGCGACCAGGACGGCTCCGGGGGTTCCCGCATCGCCCTGCCGCCGGACGCCTTCGGCTTCGTCGGCGCCTTGGCGTCCTTCACCGCCTTTCCGTCTACCGGCTCGGGCTCGTCGACCTCGACCTCGCGGCCCTCATCGTCGACGTAGACGTACTCGTACTCGTGGCGCCGGTCCTTTTTGCGGCGCCGCTTCTGCTTGCGGGTGGGCATCGTGGCCTAGGGTAGCTCCGCCCGCCGACCGGCGAGCACGACAGCCGCAACATGGTCGTGGCCAAGGTGGTAGGCGAGGTACCGCCAGTCGGGTACGTCGAGGAGGACGAGGTCCGCGTCGTACCCGGGCACGACCCGGCCCTTGCGCTCGGCCAGGCCGAGGACGTGGGCGGCGTTCACGGTGCAGGCGGCGAGCGCCTCCGCCGGCGAGAGCTTCAACTGTGTGGCGGCGAGCGCGCAGACGAGCGGCAGGCTCTCGCAGAACGCGCTCCCCGGATTGAAGTCGGTGGCGAGGGCGACCGCCGCCCCCGAGTCCACGAGCGCCCGTGCCGGTGGCATCGGCCGACCGATGAAGAGGGCACTCACGGGAAGGAGGACCGCCGTGACGTCGCTGGCCGCGAGTGCGTGGACGCCAACCGCGCCCGTCGCCTCCAGGTGGTCGACCGAGCGCGCGCTGAACTCGATCGCAAGCGGGATCGCGCCCTGCTCGGTGAACTGGTCGCCGTGCAGACGGAGCGGGAGCCCGGCGTCGCGGCAGGCGGTGAGGTAGCGCCGGGCCTGGTCGACGTCGAACGCACCGTTCTCGACGAAGACGTCGGCCGCCGCGGCAAGCTTGGCCGCCTCGGGCAGGACCTTGGCGAGGGCGAAGTCGAGGTAAGCGTCCGCGTCGGCGAACTCGGGCGGGACGGCGTGCGCGCCGAGCCAGGTGACGATGCCGCCGGCCGCCTCGATGGCGCGCAGCTGCGCGAGCTCGGTCTCCCGGTCGAGGCCGTAGCCCGACTTCGCCTCGAAGGTCGTCGTCCCGGCCAGGAGCATCCACTCGCGGTGGCGGTTGGTCGCGGCGGTGAGCTCGTCTTCGGACGCGGCGCGGGTGGCGCGGACGGTGGAGAGGATGCCTCCGCCGGCCGCGTGCAGCTCCTCGTACGTGGCACCGCCGGCCCGGAGCGCAAACTCGTCGACCCGGTCGCCGACGAAGCAGGCGTGGGTGTGGCAGTCGACGAGCCCGGGCACCGCCGATAGGCCGCGCCCGTCCAGCTCTTCGAGATCTCCGTCGAGCGAGCCGAGATCGCGCATTCGTCCGGTCGCGAGGATCCGGCCCTCCGCGCACAGGACGTAGGCGTCCTCGACGACCTCGACCTCGTCCAGCGCATCCCCGCGGAGCGGCGCACCTGCCCCGGCCGGCGTCGCGAGCTGGGCGAGGTCTCGGACGAGGAGGCGACTCACTCGGGGAGCGCGCCGTCCGGCATCGGACCGACCCCAGGGCGCTCGAACGGTGCGTACGCCTCCCTTGGGACATCCGTCTCGGTCTCCACGCCGGCCCCGTGCTTCCGGGCCAGATCGGAGACCGGGTAGACGATCGTGCTCGGCGCACGCGATCCCACCATCACGATCACGCACGGCCCTTCTCCCACACCAACGAAGATGTGGTCCGTTCCAGCCGGGCAGTGGACGAAGTCCCATGCTCGCAAGCGTTGCTCCTCGCCTCCGATCAGCACCAGGCACTCACCGGAGACGACCAGGAAGTCCTCCTGGACGCTCTCGTGGTGGTACAGCCCGTTCGGCTGGCCGGGCCAGAGGACATGGATGTTCATCCCGTACTCCGGAAACTGCGGCTCGCCTTCCAAGTCTGCCGAAGCGCCGAAGTACTCGCCTTGCCACCACGGTGCATCCCTGGCATTGAGCACGTACCAGCCTTCACTCCGCGGGACGACGCCGTCTTCGGTTTGCTCGAGCCGTGCCTTCTCGACCATCAAACCTCCAGACTCGGGAGGTCGAGCCCGCGCTCCTGCGCGTGCTCGATCGCCTCGGGGTAGCCCGCGTCGGCGTGCCGCATCACGCCCGTGCCGGGATCGGTGGTGAGCACCCGCTCGAGCCGCTCGTCGGCGTCCGCCGAGCCGTCGGCGACGACGACCATGCCCGCGTGGATCGAGTTGCCAATCCCGACTCCGCCGCCGTGGTGGACGCTCACCCACGTCGCACCCGCGGCCACGTTCAGCAGCGCGTTCAGGATCGGCCAGTCCGCGATCGCGTCGGAGCCGTCGGCCATCGCCTCCGTCTCCCGATACGGCGACGCCACCGAGCCGGAGTCGAGGTGATCCCGCCCGATCACGACGGGCGCCTTCACGGCCCCGCTCCGCACGAGCTCGTTGATCGCAAGCCCTGCGCGTGCGCGGTCGCCGTAGCCGAGCCAGCAGATCCGCGCCGGCAGTCCCTGGAATGCGACCCGCTCGGGTGCCAGCTCCAGCCAGCGCTGGAGGACGCCATCGTCCGGGAAGAGCTCCAACAGGGCCGCGTCGATCGCTGCGATGTCGCCCGGGTCGCCGGAGAGGGCGGCCCACCGGAAGGGACCGACGCCACAGCAGAAGAGCGGCCGGATATAGGCCGGGACGAAGCCCGGGTATGTGAACGCGTCCTCGACGCCCGCCTCTAAGGCCTCACCTCGCAGGTTGTTGCCGTAATCGAAAACGTAGCTGCCGGCGTGGACGAACTCGAGCATCCCGTGGACGTGCGTTGCGATGCTGGCACGGGCTCGTTGCAGATACATCACAGGATCGGCGTCGCGCAGCTCGGCGGCGGCATCGACGTCCAGCCCGACTGGGACGTACCCGGCCAGCGGGTCGTGGGCGGCGGTCTGGTCGGTAACGAGATCGAACGCCTCGCCGCGACGCGCCAACTCGGGCACGACCTCCGCCGCGTTTCCCAGCAGACCGACCGACAGCCCGCGGCCGTCACGCTGCGCCGACCGCATGCGCGCGAGGGCGTCGTCCAGCGAATCCGTCGCCTCGTCGAGGTAACGGGTCTCCAGCCGACGCTCGAGGCGGGAGGGATCGACTTCGACGCAGAGCACGGCCGCGTTCAGCATCGACCCCGCCAGCGGCTGGGCGCCCCCCATCCCCCCCAGGCCGGCGGTCAGGATCGTGCGGCCGGCGAGGTCGGCGGTGCCGAAGTGCTGCTCGGCCGCCGATGCGAACGTCTGGTACGTCCCCTGGAGGATTCCCTGTGTGCCGATGTAGATCCAGCTGCCGGCGGTCATCTGCCCGAACATCGTCAGACCGAGCGCCTCCAGTCGGCGGAACTCGTCCCAGGTCGCCCAGCGCGGCACGAGCAGAGCGTTAGCGATCAGCACGCGCGGCGCTCCGGCGTGCGTGCGGAAGACGCCGACCGGCTTGCCGCTCTGGACGAGCAGCGTCTCGTCGTCGCCGAGCCGGAGCAGCGTGCGCACGATCGCCCGGAGTGCCGCGTGACTCCTCGCCGCCCGCCCCGTCCCGCCGTACACGACCAGCGCCTCGGGACGCTCGGCTACCTCCCGGTCGAGGTTGTTGAGCAGCATGCGGAGCGGCGCCTCCGTCGACCACGACCGTGCGTTCAGCTCTGTGCCGTGCGGCGCCCGGATCTTCGAGAGGTCGCCGCAGAGCGCCTCGACGGCGGCGTCGACCGTGCCCGTCGCGCTCACTCTTCCTTTGCCTCCTCGCGCTCCCGCTTGCGCCACCGCCACCAGCTGTAGGCGGTCGCGATCACGAACAGGGTCGGCGCGATGATCAGGGCGGCCCGCATGTTCCCACCGGTCAGCGCGGCGACGCCGACGACGACACCGGCGAGGAGCGCGTAAAGGATCGCGCTGTCCCGATAAGGGTGCGCAGGCGCGGTCCTCGAACCGTCCCAGCGCAGCCGCTTCTTCTTCGTCGACTCGGTCAACGGAGCGCTCCGACCTCGTCCTCGACCGCGGCGACGAGCGAACCGTCGCGAATCGCGGCGGCGACGACGTCGATCTCGCCGCCGAGTGGGCGGTCCTCCGTCACACGTGGGGACAACGAACGGACGAATCGGTGGGTCGCGGCAGCACCGCGACCAGGCTCCAACGGCGCCAGGAACTCCACCCCCTGCGCTCCGGCCAATAGCTCGATCGCGAGCGTCCATTCGGCGTTCCCCAGCACCTGCCACGCCTTGAGACCGGCGGCGTTGCCCATCGAGACGTGATCCTCCTGGCCGGCGCTCGTCGGGACCGAGTCGACGCTCGCCGGGTGGGCGAGCACCTTGTTCTCGCTGACCAGCGACGCCGCCACGTATTGAGGGATCATGAAACCGGAGTTCAGCCCGCCCTCGACGGTCAGGAACGGCGGCAGGCCGCCGGAGAGGCTCGGGTTGACGAGCCGCTCGACGCGCCGTTCGGAGATGCTCGCGAGCTCGGCGACGCCCATCGCCAGCGCGTCGAGAGCGAAAGCCAGCGGCTGCCCGTGGAAGTTTCCGTTCGAGACGAGCAGGTCATCCTCCACGAGCACCAGCGGGTTGTCGGTGGCGGCGTTGAGCTCGATCGAGACCGTGTAGTCGACGTAGTCGAGCAGGTCGCGGGCGGCTCCATGCACCTGCGGTGCGCAGCGGAGGGAGTACGCGTCCTGCACCTTGTCGCACCACCGGTGCGCTTCGTTGATCGCCGAGTCCTCGAGGAGCGTGAGCACGTTCGCTGCCGAGTACTGCTGTCCGCGCAGCGGCCGAAGCGCGTGCACCTGTGGCAGGAAGCTCGTGCGCGAGCCCTGCAATGCCTCGAGCGAGAGCGCGCAAGCGATGTCAGCGGCCTTCGCGAGCCTGCGGCCGCGCACGAGACCCAGCGCACCAAACGCGGCCATGAACTGCGTGCCGTTGACGAGCGAGAGCCCCTCCTTCGCAAGCAGCCTCTCGGGCTCCAGCCCCGCGCGTTCGAGCGCCTCGCGCCCCGGAAGTCGGTCGCCGTCGAACCAGGCCTCCCCTTCACCGACCAGGGGCAGGGCGAGGTGGGCCAGCGGGGCGAGGTCGCCGCTGGCGCCGACCGACCCACGGCTCGGCACCACCGGCAGCACGCCGCGGTCGAGGCACTCGAGGAGCAGCTCGACCAACTCTGGTCGAGCGCCCGACCGCCCCTTCGCGAGCGCATTCGCCCGCAGAAGCATCGCGGCACGGATGACCTCGTCCGGATACGGAGCGCCGACACCGCACGCGTGGCTGCGCAGCAGGCGCAGCTGGAGCTCCTCGGTCAGCTCCTCCGGGATCGTCTGAGAGACGAACCGGCCGAACCCGGTGTTCACGCCGTACGTGTGCTCGCGTCTCCCGTGCGCGGCCCGATCGACGACGGCACGGGCGTCGACCATCCGCTGGTGGGCAACGTCCGAAAGCCCCGCGGCGGTGCCCTCAACCGCGACCGCCCAGACGTCGTCGACGGTCAGGTCCTCGCCGGTGAGCCCGATCGCCGTTCCCGAGGGCACACGGCGAGTCTAGCTTCGCCCAGCTCCGCCTCACCCCCCTCGAGGGGGCACGCCGACCCCCTGCACGAACGCTAGCCGCGAACGAGTCACAGGTCAGCGACGCGCCTGTGACGACTCTGCGTCATTCGTCGAGCAGCCGCAGCTCGAGGACGCGCGAAGCGTCGAACCCGTCGATTCGCAGCGCGGCTCCGGCAGCTTCCGCCGCCGCTCCAGCGGGCATGAGACCGACCAGCTCTGAGCCGGCAACCTCCACCCCAAGCGCCCGGGCCTCCTGTTCGATTCTGGCGATGATGTGGTGCAGCGCGGCGGCCTCCCAATCTTCGATGTTCATGCTCACCTGGACGAGCCCCGCACGTGGCAGCTCGAGCCCAAGCGCACGCACGCCCGGGAAGCCACCGTCCCGCTCACGCACGACCGCCGCGATTGCACGCGCGACCTCGAGATCGTCGCTCCTCAGGTTGACGTTGAAGGCGACGAGCGGACGGCGGGCGCCAACGAGTACCGCGCCGGCGGCAGGGTCGACACGCGGCGGCCCGAAGTCGGGTGTCAGCTCGCCGGCGTCGATCCGGGCCTGGAGACCTTCCGGGCCGCCGCGGCGAAAGAACGCCGGGCCGTGTCCGGGGGCGCCGTACAGGAACACCGGCAGGCCGAGGTCGCCGAGCCTCGCGCCGACCTCCAGCGACGCCGCCCGCGCCCGTTCCAGGTCCTGCGGTCGGATCGGCACGAGCGGCACGACGTCGGCCGCGCCGATGCGGGGATGCGCACCTTCGTGGCGACGCAGATCGATTCGTGCCCGTGCGCACTCCACCCCGGCGACCAGCCCGTCCACAAGCTCCCCCTCGGAGCCGACGAGCGAGAACACGGACCGGTTGTGGTCGACGTCCGAATGGATGTCCAGCAACCGGGCACCGCCCGACGACAGCGCGGCGCCGATCACGTCGATCGTCTCCCGCTCGCGTCCCTCGGAGAAGTTCGGCACCGACTGGAGCGGCAACACGTTCCGTACTCTAGGAGCCGAGGTGGAGGCCTACTACCACGCACGCGCACGCGAGTACGACGACTGGTGGCTCGGCCGCGGCCTCTACCGACCGCGGATGCGCCCGGGATGGGACAAGGCACGTGCCGCACTCGAGCGTGCGATCGCCGAGCTTCCCGCGGGGCGCACGCTCGACGTCGCCTGCGGGACCGGGTTCATGACGAGACATCTCCGAGGGGAGGTCGTCGCGCTCGATCAGAGTGAGGAGATGCTCGCCGTTGCCGCCGAGCAGGCGCCGACGGCAACGCTCGTCCAGGGCGACGCCCTCGAGCTCCCGTTCGAGGACGGATCGTTCGACCGCCTGTTCACGAGCTACTTCTACTGCCACCTGGAGGAAACCGAGCGCGCGCGCTTTCTCGCCGAAGCTAGGCGTGTCGCCTCGGAGCTCGTGATCGTCGGCTCGTTGCGACGTCCCGACCTGCCCGCCGAGCGGTTGGAGGAGCGGCTCCTCACGGACGGTTCCCGTTGGCAGGTCTACAAGCGGTTCTTCGAGCCGGATCTGCTCCTCGATGAGCTGGGCGGAGGTCGCGTCCTCTTTCTCTACGAGGACTTCTTCCTGATGGTCGGCTCACCGTAGGTGGCCCGCCGCCGCGCGTCGTACCGCTCGCTCACCTCGCTCCAACGCGACAACCGGCGGTGTCGTGCCTGCCTCGAGGCCGGCTTTCCCCTTGAGTCGCTGCCGGTGCTCGAAGGCCACGAGGGCCAGCGTGCATACCTTTACGGCCAGTCGCCGGGCGTGGTCGAGGGAGAGGAGCGCCGCCCCTGGCGCGGTCGCGCCGGCCAGAACCTCCGCCGCTGGCTCGGCCTCGACGAGGAAACCTTCTACGCGACCTTCTACTGCGCCTCGGTGACGCGCTGCTACCCGGGTCGGTCGCCGGCCGGTCCGGGCGACCGCGTCCCGACCGGGCGCGAGCAGGAGCTGTGCTCTTTCTGGCTCGACTGGGAGCTGCGGCTCCTCCGTCCGGAGCTGATCGTCACGGTCGGCGGCCTCGCCACGCGCCGTCTCGTCTCAGGGCAGGCCCTCGGGGAATGCATCGGCGCAACGTTCGAGCTCGAGGGAGCGACCGTGATCCCCCTCCCCCATCCCTCCGGGGTCAGCCGCTGGCTGAATGCCCCCGAGAACCGCCTGCGGCTGGAAGCTGCACTCGAGCTGATCCGGACGCGGCTGGATGGCCTCGCTGCGCGCGGCAGCGCGATATCCGCGGGATAACTTTCGGCTATGGCCGCGGTCCCCTACCGGCGCACCTTCGTTCGGCTGCTCGGCTTTCTGAAGCCGTACAAGGTCTCCCTGATCGTCTCGATCGTGCTCGCATGCGGGTCACAGGCGGCACAGATCGCGCTCGTCTGGGTGGTCGGCGGCGTGATCAACAAGGCGATCGTGCCCCACGATAAGGAGCGGCTGACCTCCTACATCTGGGCGATCGTCGGCTTCGGCGCGCTGAAGGCGGGGCTGATGGTCGGCCGTCGCCTGATCTCCGGTCGGCAGGCACTCGGCGTGGAGCTCGACATGCGGAACGCCCTGTACGCGCGGCTGGTCCGGCTGTCGTTTCGGTTCTACGACACCCACCAGACCGGGCAGCTGATGTCACGCGCGACGGTCGACCTCCAGGGCGTCCGCTTCTTCCTCGGCTACGGGTTGATCTTCTTATTCCAGAACGTTCTGACC
Organism: Actinomycetota bacterium; assembly: GCA_046723985.1. Classification (GTDB taxonomy): domain Bacteria; phylum Actinomycetota; class Thermoleophilia; order Gaiellales; family Gaiellaceae; genus DATBLE01. The sequence goes on from JBKOVQ010000027.1 coordinate 12,980, forward strand.
GTTCTCTCGGTCACCGTCGTGCTGTTCTTCGTGCAGTGGGAGCTGGCCCTCATCGCGCTGGCGATCGTGCCCGTCCTGACGATCCTCGCCTACCGGTACAGCCGCGTCTCCCACCCGACGCTTCGCGACGTCCAGCAGAAACTCGCCGACGTCACGACGGTCGCGGAGGAGAGCATCGTCGGCGTCCACGTCGTGAAGGCATTTGCGCAGGAGCAGGCGGAGGAGTCGAAGTTCCGTCGGCGCTCCGAGGCCGTCTTCGGCCAGACGATCAAGGCGAACCGGCAGCGCGCCTTATATGTGCCGCTGATCTCGTTCGTGCCGATGCTTGCGCAGGCTGCGGTGCTGCTGGTCGGGGCGACCATGGTGCGAAACGACACCCTCTCGATCGGCGCCTTCGTCTCCTTCAACCTGTACCTCGGCATGCTGGTCCTCCCGTTGCGGTCGCTCGGGATGTGGATCGGGCAGGCGCAGCGGGCGACAGCGTCCGGCGAGCGGATCTTCCAAGTCATGGACGAGCCGGAGGAGGTCGCCGACCGTCCCGACGCGCTCGACCTCCCACCGGGCCCGGGCGACGTCCGCTTCGAGCGCGTCTCCTTCGAGTACCTCGAAGGGCGCTCGGTGTTGCTCGACATCGACCTCGACGTCCCGGCCGGCCGGACGATCGCGCTGATCGGCCATACCGGTTCCGGGAAGACGACGCTCACGTCGCTGGTGCCGCGGTTCTACGACGTCACCGGCGGCCGGGTCACGGTCGACGGCCATGACGTCCGCGACCTGACCCTCGCCTCGCTGCGCCGCGCAGTCGGGGTGATCTCGCAAGATCCGTTCCTCTTCTCGGCGAACGTCCGCGAGAACATCACCTTCGGCGCCGGCGATCTGCCGCAGCCGGCGGTCGAGGAGGTCGCGCGCGCTGCGCAGGCCCATGAGTTCATCGAGCGCCTGCCGCAGGGCTACGACACGGTCATCGGCGAGCGCGGCATCACGCTCTCAGGCGGCCAGCGTCAGCGGCTAGCGATCGCGCGAGCGCTCGCGGTCGATCCACGCATCCTCGTGCTCGACGACGCGACCGCCTCGGTCGACGCGTCGACCGAGGCGTTGATTCGGATCGGCTTGCGCGGGGCGATGGCCGGGCGGACGACCTTCATCATCGCCCACCGGCTTTCCACGATCGCCCTCGCTGACGAGATCGTGGTCCTGGACGAGGGGCGGATCGCCGCGCGCGGCACGCACGACCAACTGATCGTGCGGAGCCCGATCTACCGGGAGATCTACGAGCACGGGCTCCTCGAGCGGCAGTTCGCGGATGCGGTCGAGGCCCGAGCGACGGTCGAGGAGGTGGCGTGACGCCGCTCTTCGTCCCCTCACCTCGTCGACCCGCCTTGACATGTCGTCCGGTCCCGATGACGGCCGAGGCCGGCGTCTGCTCGCGCGCGCGGAATGCGCGGAAAGTCGGCACGGAACCGGCACAGACGTGTGTGTCCGCGGGCGGTATCGTCGCCGTCGAGGGCGGCGGGAAGGCTCCCCGCCCCATGGGTGGGGGTGTCGGATGGGGCGCGCGCGGCGGCCGAGCCAAGCGCACACCGGCGGCCGGGGGACTCGCCGCGTGAAGATCTACCAGGCCGGGAGTCACCTGCGCGAGGAGCGCGGGGTCCGCGTGCGTGACTGGTCCTGGCGTCAGACGCGCCGGCGCTACACGACCTTCAACCGGTTGGTTATGCCGCACCGCGGGCGGGCGATTCTCTCCGTGCTCACCCTGCTGCTCGCGACGGTGATCGCGCTCGCGCCGCCGTTCCTGGCCAAGTACGCATTGGACGACGCGGTCGAAGGCGGCGGGCACCTGTACCTGGTCGTCACGCTGTTCCTCGTCGCCGGCCTGGCGAGCTGGGGCATGACGTACGCGCAGACGTACCTGACGGGCTGGGTCGGCGAGCGGATGCTGGCCGACCTCCGGCTGAGCCTGTTCGAGCACCTCCAGCGACTGTCGCTCGGCTTCTACGAGCGGAACCGCGCCGGCGTGATCATCAGCCGGCTGACGAACGACGTGGAGGCACTCGACCAGCTGGTCACCGACGGCGTTTCGAGTCTCATCCAGAGCACGCTGACGCTCGTCGGCACGGCGATTCTCCTGTTCATCCTCGACTGGCGCCTGGCGCTCGCGACCCTCACGGTGATCCCGGTCATGAGTGTCGGAACGGTGCTGTTCCGGCGCTACTCGACCCGCGCCTATCGAGCCGTCCGGGAGCGCCTCGGGCTCGTCACCGCCACGCTCGCCGAAGACATCGCCGGCATGCGGGTCGTCCAGGCGTTCACGCGCGAGCAGATCAACATCCGCAACTTCCGCGAGGTCAGCGAGCGCTACCGGCAGTCGAACCAGCAGACGGTGGTGCTGAATGCCTGGTACTTCCCGTTCGTCGACCTCCTCTCCACGGTCGCGCTCGCGATCGTGCTCGGCTACGGCGGTCACCTGTACTTTCAGAACGCGATCGAGATCGGAACCCTCTTCGCGTTCATGCTCTACGTCCAGAACTTCTTCGACCCGGTGCAGCAACTCTCCCAGCTGTACGGAACGTTCCTCTCCGCGACGGCCGCGCTGGACAAGATCAACGACCTACTCGACGAGCGGCCCGAGGTAGTCGACGACGCGGACGCCCGGGACCTCGGACACCTCGAGGGGCACGTTGCCTTCGAGGGCGTCCGCTTCACCTACGGCCGCGGGGACGAGGTGCTACGCGGGATCGACCTCGACGTCCCCGCCGGTACGACCGTCGCCCTGGTCGGACACACGGGCGCAGGCAAGTCGACGATTGCCAAGCTCCTCGCCCGCTTCTACGACCCAACCCACGGACGGATCACGCTCGACGGGGCCGACCTACGGCACGTCACCCAGGCATCGCTCCGCCGTCAGCTCGGCGTCGTGCCGCAGGAGGGATTCTTGTTCGCGGGATCCGTCCGCGAGAACATCGCTTTCGGACGCCCCGACGCGACCGACGAGCAGATCGTCGCCGCCGCCCGGGCGGTCGGTGCACACGACTTCATCCAAGCGCTCGAAGATGATTATGACACCGAGCTCGGCGAGCGCGGCTCCCGCCTCTCGCTCGGCCAGCGCCAGCTCGTCGCGTTCGCGCGGGCGCTTCTCGCCGACCCGCGCATCCTCGTCCTCGACGAGGCGACGTCGTCGGTCGACATCGGCACCGAGCGCCGGATCGAGGCTGCGCTCCGGAAGCTCCTCGCCGGCCGAACCGCGTTCATCATTGCGCACCGTCTTTCCACGATTCGAGACGCCGACCTGATCGTCGTCCTCGAGCATGGACGGATCGTCGAGCAGGGCTCGCATGCCGAGCTCCTCGCCCGCCGCGGGCTATACACCAGCCTGTACGGCGACTGGGCCGCAGAGGTCGCATAGGGCGCGGGGGCCTGAGAGCGCCGTCAGCGGCCGACCGCGTGGCGGTAGCGCCACACGGAGAGCGTGCCGAAGACCAGGATGATCCCGAGCGACCAGACGACGGCGAGCCAGACCTGATTGCCGGCGGGAGTGCCGACGAAGAGCGCGCGCACGGCGTTGACCATGTTCGTGAACGGGTTGTTCTCCGCGATCGGCTGGAGCCAGGGCGGCATCGAATCCACCGGCACGAAGGCCGAGGAGACAAACGTGACCGGAAAGAGGATCGTGAAGCCGTAGGCGTTCGCGGCCTCCGGCGATGATGCTGTCAAGCCGATGAAGGCGAACACCCAGGAGAACGCGTAGCCGATCAGCAGACAGAGCGCGATGCCGGCGACGACGCTCGGCACGTCGGTGCCGAAGCGGAATCCGACCGCAAACCCGACGACGAGCATGACGGCGAGCTGCACGACGTTCGTCGCCCCGTCGGCGAGGGTGCGGCCGGTGAGCACGGCCGCTCGTGACATCGGCAAGGACCGGAAGCGGTCGATCAGCCCCTTCTTCAGATCCTCGGACAGCCCCAGGGCGGTGACGAAACCGCCGAAGGTCATCGACTGCACGATGATCCCCGGAATCAGGAAGTCGACGTAGTCGAGGCCCGGCGTCGAGATCGCGCCGCCGAAGACGTACACGAACAGCAGCACGAACATGATCGGCTGCACCGTGAAACCGACGAGCAGATCCGGCTGTCGCGGAATCCTGAGCAGGCTTCGCTTCGCCAGCACGAGAGTGTCCGAGACGGTGTACGCGAGGCTCGTCACGGCTCGCCCTCGTCTTCCGCCTCTGCGCCGTGGCCGGTCAACTGAAGGAAAACGTCGTCGAGCGTCGGGCTCACGACAACGAGATCGTCGACCGCGACTCCCGCGGAGTCGAGCCGCCGAACCGCCTCGGCGATCGCGCCCTTCCGATCGCGGAGCGGCAGCCGGACGATCGAATCCTGAAGCGACGGGCTCCCGACTGCCAGCGCCGAGAGCGCCTCGAGCGCCCGCTCGCCTTGCAAACCGTTCGCCAACCGCACCTCCAGCTGTTCACCGCCGCTGTTCGCCTTCAGGTCGCTCGGCGTTCCCTCGGCGATCACGCGACCATGGTCGATGACGGCGATCCGGTCGGCGAGACGGTCGGCCTCGTCCAGGTACTGCGTGGTCAGCAGAACCGTCGCTCCGCCCGAGACGAGCCCCTCGATCGTGTCCCAGAGTGCAAGCCGGCTGCGCGGATCGAGACCCGTGGTCGGCTCGTCCAGGAACAGCACGGGCGGCCGCGCAACGAGGGCCGCCGCCAGGTCGAGCCGCCGCCGCATGCCGCCCGAATAGGTCCGCACGAGCCGGCCCCCGGCGTCCACGAGGTCGAACTCCGCCAGCAGCTCGTGTGCGCGACCGCGCGCGTCGCCGCGACTCAGGTGGTAGAGACGCCCGACCATCTCCAGGTTCTCGAATCCGGTGAGGTTCTCGTCGACTGCCGCGTACTGCCCCGCGAGCCCCACCCGCTCGCGGAGGCGCGTTGGCTGGCGGAGGACGTCGACGCCGGCCACGCGTGCCGTCCCTTCATCGGGTACCAGGAGCGTCGTCAGGATCCGCACCGCGGTCGTCTTGCCTGCGCCATTCGGACCGAGCAACCCGAGGACGATGCCTGTCTCCGCCTGCAGATCCACGCCGTCCAGGGCAACCACGCTCCCGTAGCGCTTACGCAGCCCGGCCGCGTCGATCGCGAGCTCCCCCCTCACCTTCCCCAAGCTATCCAACGCGGGACGGTCGGCCGTCCATGCGGAGCCGAGTAGAGTCCCCGGCATGGCGCTCGACAAGCAGACCGAAGAGCGGATCGAGCAGCCGATCTCCGATCAGGCGGAGAGGGAAACCCGTCTCGCGCCCGCCCAGGCGGTCCGGCAAATGCGGATCCGTGTCCCCGAGCGCGGAAACCGGAAGCTGCGCACGCTGCTCGAGCGGGTCAATGCGGATCGGCGGCTCAAGGGCTGGTGGCACGTCGCGAACGTGAACGCGACCGTCCGCATGGAGATCAACGACCACTCCTGGGTGCACATCCAGATCGTCGCGAACATTGCGCTCAAGCTCCTCCGCCAGCTGACCAAGCACCACATCGAGCCGTCCGTCGTCCGCGACTTCAACATGACCAACGACGACGCCGAGGTCGTTGTCGTGCTCGGCGCACTTCTCCACGACGTCGGCATGTCGATCCATCGCGAGGGGCACGAGGAGTTCAGCCTGTTCCTCGTCGAGCCGGAGATCCGGACGTTGCTGGACGGGATCTACGAGGAGCCGGAGTTGACCGTGATCGCCTCCGAGGTGCTCCAGGCGATCATCTCCCACCGTTCGGGCGGCGAGCCGTTCTCGCTCGAGGCCGGCGTGGTCCGCGTCGCCGACGCGCTCGACATGGCGCAAGGACGGTCGCGGATCCCGTTCGAGAAGGGCCGCGTCTCGATGCACTCCCTCTCGGCGGCCGCGATCGACGACGTGAACATCTCGGACGGCGAGGAGAAGCCGATCAAGATCGAGATCGTGATGAACAACTCCTCCGGCCTGTACCAGGTGGACGGACTGCTGAAGGCGAAGCTGACCGGCTCGGGCCTGGAGCCGTACGTCGAGGTGATCGCGCACATCGACACCGAGGCCGAGAAGCGGCTCGTTCCGATCTACCGGCTCGAAACCTGACCGCGGCTACAATGGCCGCCGGCCCGTTGCGGGGTCGTCTAACGGTAGGACGCCTGACTCTGGATCAGGAAGTTGGGGTTCGAATCCCTGCCCCGCAGCCTTAGGAAAGCCCCGGAAACGGGTCTTTTTCGTTTGGCAGCGGTAGCAACAGGGACGATCCCCTGATCACCGTTAGTGCCCATTCGTGCCCATTCAGCGCCGCTCCTCTCGACGTTCGTAATGATCAGCCAGAACAGGGCCGACGCGAAGCGTCAGGCGATCGCCGACCAGCAGTGGCAGATGGTCAAGCACGAGGACCGGCAGAACGAGGAGTTGCTCGACCTCTCCCGTCAGATCCTCGACCTGACCAAGGCGATTCAGGCTGTCACCACCCCGCCACCGGCCGAGGTAACGCCTGATCTCCGCAAGGATCCACCGCGGCCGTCTACGGGTCCTTCCTAGCCGAATCGGTAGTCGGCGCCGGCTAGAGGCCTGATGTGAAACTCCGGCGGCGTTCTGGCCGGAGGCGTTTACTGAGCATCTACCAATAGGCCAGAACGATCAGGCTGTCGCAGTCCAAGTACGCTGCTTCGTTCGTGGGTGCAGGGGACTCGAGGTCCTGCGATCGAGTATGCCGGACGGTTGGGAGAGACCGCCGCAGCGGCCGGCCTCTCCCGCCCGCCTCACTTGTACGGCAAGGGCGGCGCGCCAAATGTCGTCACCTGGGCGTACATCAGCCCGCCCTTGGTGATGTAGGCGTCCGCACCAAGATACGGCTCAGTGAGGAACGACGCGTTGGCGCTCCACTGAACGCTGATCGTTTGATTCACCTGGAACGTTTGCTGCGGTGTGAAGATCAGACCCTTGTTGCCGCCCTCGGCGCGGTCCTTGCAGAACCCGGTGAAGAGCGCCCCGACCGCCTCACGGCCGACCACGACCACCCCGCCCGGCAGGAAGAAATGCACGTCCGGCGGGTACTGCGCCATCAACCGGTTCCAGTCGCACGCGTTCAGCGCCGCGAGATGCTCGGCAACGACCGCCTCCGCGCTCCCTTGGCGCTTGAGCGGCGGCAGCTCCTGGCTCGCCCTGGCGGTCGGGCCAGGATGCCGTGCACTCCCCTCTGCGCCAACGCCGACGGCAGCGACGGCGGCGGCCGCGACGAGCAGCGCCGCCAGTCCGATGAGCTTGCGCATGTCCGTCCTCTCTCTCCTCGGGGCCGCAGCTGGCGCCCCGATCGTCGGCCTCGCACGACGAGAAGACGAGGCTTTCGGAGAAACGTATGCCTCCTTGGTGGACGTGGCAAGCGGTCCCGGTTCGACTACTGCCGCAGGTTCCATCGTGTGCACACAGCTGTCGCGGTTCCCCCAGATCGCGACTGAGCTGCGCCTTGTTCCTGCTTGGTTAGGGCATAAAGGGCAACTGCTGACGTTCGGGCGCGGCACTCTCAGGCGAGAGGACGCTGGCGCACGCGAAAGTCATGCATCCACGCTGACGTTCTCCCGCTATCCGCTAAGAAGGTCAGAAAGCCGTTATTGAACCCTGGGGCTTTCTGGACGTAGTGGCCGGCCCCGAGGTAAACCCTCCGTTCGGCGCCGAGTCCTTCTTCGATCACGTCATAGACGGTTTCGAAGATCGGACTCCATCCTCCCGAGACGACGAGCTTGGGGTAAGGGCGCGCGGCGAGCGTTGCGAGAGGTGGTTGTGCTTCCCATGGTCCGCGTTGAACGATGAGCGCCTGAGCGCCCTGTTCTAACTCGGGCGGGAGAGGGTCGGGCAACTCGACGTGTCGTCCCACCAGGGCATAGAAGCCAGTCAGGAATCATTAGGGGCATCGGGAGGCGCCCAGGCCGTCCACCCCTGGACACACGACACGCCCCTTGGGGGGTGGAGGGGTGCCGGCGCCGAGAGCGGCCGGGGGCGGGTGATCCGTACTGTCACCGTAATGCGGCGCTCAGCTGGAGCGGGCGGCGTGTGCTTGCTGGTCGGGTCGTGGATCAGGGATGGACGCTGAGGTCGGCGGCCGAGGCCGCCGGGGTCAGCGTGCGTTGTGCACGTGATTGGGTTGGCCGCTACCGGGTCGAGGGCGAAGCGGGTTTGGCCGATCGGTCGTCCGCTCCGCGGCGGTCGACAACCGCACCGCGTCTGATCGCGTCGCCGTGATCGTTGCGCTCCGCCAGCTGCGGATGACCGCGGCCGAGATCGCCGAGACGCTGTTGATGCCGCGCTCGACCGTCTCGGCGGTGCGGGGCCGGTGCGGGATCGGGCGGCTCGGCCGGATCGGGCTCGAGCCAGCTGTCCGGTACGAGCACTCGCGGCCAGGCGAGCTCGTCCACATCGACGTGAAGAAGCTCGGCCGGACCGAGGGCGGGGCCGGCAAACGCTGGCCGGACGGACTCCGCCAGCACTACAACCGCACCGTCACCGACGCCGCCGGCGTTCGCGGTAACAGGCGTCGGCTGGGAGTACGTCCATGTCGCGGCTGCCCACGGAAGCGGGGGCGGTCCAGCTTGATGGGCTTCAGCGGGATGGGGATCGGTGAGGGCCGGGCGCCGGGCAGGGGCGGCCCGCACTCGCCGTGCCAGTACGCCTGCATCCTCTTCGGCACCCTGCGCAGGTCCCACCCACCGTCGGCACGCAGCCGCGGGTGCGGGCAGCGGTACCGCGTCGAGGTGGGATCGAACCAGGCCAGGCCCGGGCGGTCGGCTGTGCCCGGCGGCCAGTCCCGGCACTCCGAATCGATGCAGCACAGGCATGCGCGGTCGATCCAGTCCGGGGGACCTGGGCGTGGGCGCCGACGGCCGGGTTGCGCTGCCGGTACCGCCGTGCCCGTTCACGGGCCAGCTCCTGAGAGCGCACCGCCTGTTGTTCGGCATCCCGGGCCTTGGCCATGGGCGGGCAGGCTAGCCGGGCGGGCGGCGAGCGTGCGCGTACCGTGGCGTGCGCTTCTCCCGCAAAATACCGGCGCAAGGGTGGTCGGTTCGTAAGTGTCCCTTCGCACCCCACCCCCCAGCGTGTCCCCCGACAGCCACCACGCGGTGCTGACGCGATCCGTCTGCCTTCGAGGCGGTGGGCGTCAGTTCTAAGACTGGACGGCTTACCCTACCC
>JBKOVQ010000060.1:0-4927 GCA_046723985.1 Actinomycetota bacterium
CCCGGCTGGCGGCGCACTTCGACCCGATCCTCGCCGCCTTCGCGCCACTCTGGTGGATCTGGCCGAGCCCGGAGATGCTGCTCGTCGTCCAGGCGATCGTGGTCTCCCTCGGCGCACTCCCCGTGTTCTGGCTTGCGCGCAAGCACCTGGGCACAGAGCGTGCCGGCCTCGCGCTCGCGCTCGTCTACCTCCTGTATCCGGCGACGGAGTGGCTGACACTGAACGAGTTCCACCCAGTCGCGCTTGCGTGCCCGTTGCTCCTGTACGCGTTCTGGTACCTGGACCAGAACCGGCTGCTCCCGTTCGCCGCGTTCGCCGTAGTGGCGATGACGACGAAGGAGGAGATCGGACTGGTCGTGGCCGGCATGGGCATCTGGTACGGGGTCAAGCGGCAGGCGCGCGCCGGGGCAGCGATTGCAGGCGCCGGTGTCCTCGTGTCGGCACTCGCGGTCGCGGTCGTGATCCCTCACTTCAACTCGGGCGCCGAGTCCTCGTTCTACGGCCGCTACGACGCGATCGGTGGCTCCGCTGGCGGCATCGTCGAGACCGCCGTCACACACCCGTGGACGCTCTTCGAGCAGGCGTTCCAGCACCGCGACCTCCACTACTTGCTGCACCTGCTCGTGCCGCTCTCGTTCCTGTTCGTGCTCTCGCCGCTTGCGCTCGTCGCCTTCCTGCCGGAGGCCGCGCTCAACCAACTCTCGGCGACGACGACCCAGACCTCGATCCATTTCCACTACCTGGCCGCGGCGATTCCACCGCTGATCGCCGCAACCGTCCTCGGGGCGGCGGCGATCGTGCGACGCTTCCCGGCGCGAACGGGCGCTGTGCTCGTCACCGCCGTGGCAGTCGCGGTCGCCGCCAACTGGAAGCTCGGCGCGGTGCCGCTCTGGACGGTCGTCCCGGGCGGCGAGGACTTCCAGGCGCACGACTGGCAGGTGACCGACCACGACCGCATCGCCGAGCAGGCCATCGCCCTCGTCCCAGCCGATGCCGTTGTCAGCTCGACGAACGTGATCGGGGCGCACCTGTCAGCAAGGCGGCGCGTGCTCAGCCTGCCGAAGCTCGGCGACGCAACCTGGGTCGTCGCAGACGAGACGCGTTCGAGCTACGCCGACCGGGTCGCGCCGCTGCCTTCCGCCGCAGCGCTTGTCCGACTGCGCCACAACCCGGCCTGGCGGCTCGTCTTCGAGGACGACGGCGTGCTCGTCTTCCACAAAAGGAGTGCGTACAGCGCTAGCAGCACGACGTTGCGGGCGAGGAGAGTCCACGCCTGGGGCCCGACGGCCCACAGGTCGTGGTAGTGGAAGTACCAGCTCTGGGCGAGACCGAGTGCGGCGAGCAGGAGCAGCATCGCCGCGATCCCGCCAAAGGGAACGAGCGGAATCAGCCAGACGACGTACTGCGGCGAGAGCACCTTGGTGAAGGCGAGGAAGCCGGCGACGCTTGTCGCGAAGGCGAGGCCGGGAGAGACCCGACGCCGAAGGAGCACGAACGCGGGAGCAAGTGCGGCGAGCACGGCAAGGACGGCGCTCGCCGCGGCAATCGCCCGGGGGAAGTCACCCGCGACGTCGCGTGAGATCGCCGGCGTGGTGCTATCGACGTGCGCCTCGTACCAGCCGACCCGGTCGCCGACGAGCAGGATGCTGGCGCCGAGACTCTCCGTGTGCAGACCGCGCCCGACCTGGGCGTCGACGCTGTCCCAGACCCCGCCCGGAGACAGCGCCAGCCACGGAACGACCAGGACGGCGGCGACCGCGGCGAACACGGCAAGGCTCTGGAGTGCCCTCCGTCGCCCCTGCTCCCGCCAGAGCCAGACGAGCGCGACCGGAACGAGCAGCACGGCGTAGAGCTTGCCCGCCGCGGCAACCCCGAGCAGCGCCAGCGCCAACCGGCCGCGGTCGGCGACGAGTGCGGCAACAGCGGCGGCGGTCAGGAATGCCGGCCACGCGTCGTAGGTGTTCAGCGAGACCGGTCCGAGCGCGATCGGCGAAAGGGCGAGGAAGAGCGCCGCCATCCAGATCGCGGGCGCCGGCGAGCCGGTGCGCTCGAGCCCGAAGCACACGCAGAAGATCGCCCCGACGCAGCAGAGCGTCATCAGGATCTTGAAGATCGCGTCGTATGCGCCTCCCGGCGCCAGCGAAGGCCCGACGAACAAAGGGATCGCTCCCGGCGGGTACTCGACGAACACGTCGCGGTACGGGAGGTGCCCGGCCAGCAGAGCGTCGCCGTACTGCCGGTAGAGGTGGAGGTCACGGAACTTCGCCCCGCGGAAGAGGCCGCCACTCGGCACCGCGAGCGCACCGAGCAGGAGCGGTGTGGCGAGCACGGTCGCCCGCAGCGCGGTCGAGCGACGCACGACCTAGGGTATGGCCGGCCCGCCGACGGTCGTCGTCGCCTCGGTCGTCGTCGGCGGCGGGAGCGTCGGGGGTGGCGGCGCCACGGTGGTGGCGGGCGCGGTGGTCGGCGCGGGGGGCGGGGAAGCCGTGCTCGTGATCGGCGCCGTCGTCGGCTCGACTGTGACCGTCTCCTGCTCGGTCGTGGTCGGTGCCGCGGCAGCCGGTTTCGTGGATGTCGTCGTGGTCGTGGTCGAGCTCGGCGGCTCGGGAACTGCGCCGGAGAACGCCCACGGGCCCTGGTGGAACTCCCGCCACTGCGGGGGCGTGATCGGCTGGGAGAAGTCCTGCGCCGGCGAATAGCGCACCGCCTGCTCCATGAAGCGCCGCCAGATCTCGGCCGGGAAGCTGCCGCCGGCGACCGCAATCCCGTGGACGTTCTCCATCGGGATCTCGCCCTGCGGGTAGCCGACCCAGACCGTCGCTTCGAGGTTCGGCAGGTAGCCGCAGAACCACGCGTCCCCGTGGTCGTCGGTGGTGCCGGTCTTCCCCGCCGCGGGGCGGCCGAAGTTCGCCGCCGTCCCGGTGCCGTAGAGGACGTTCTGCCGAAGGATGTCGGTGACCGTCGCGGCGACCCAGTCCGGGATCACGCGGTCGCGCTCAGCCTCGCCCCAGCCGGCCTGGTCGTCTTCCCTCCCGTTCGCGAGGATCACCCGCCGGATCGCCATCGGCCGTGAGTAAATCCCGCCGGCGGCGAGCGTCGCGTACGCCGAGGCCATGTCCAGCGGCGAGACCGCGTTGGAGCCAAGACCGATCGAGGGCACCGGCTGGAGCGGGCTCTGCACGCCGAGCTTGTGGGCCATGTCCGCGACCTTCTGCGGGCCGACGTCGAGGGTCAGCTTCGCGTAGACGGTGTTGTCGGACTGGAGCGTCGCCCGCTGCACCGAGATCAACCCGGAGTAGGTGTGGCTGTAGGTCGAGACGTTCCACGCCGGCACCAACCGGTCGGGCTGCCAGGTGAACGGAGCAGAGACGTAACTCGTCGACGCCGGGTTCATCCCCTCGTCGACGGCCTGCGTGAGGACGAATGTCTTGAAGGTCGAGCCGGCCTGGCGCCGCGCCTGGGCGACGAGGTTGAACTGGTTCCGCGCCCGCCCGGGGTAGACCGCCGTCATCGCTCGGATCGCACCGTTCGCCGGGTTGATCGAGACGACTGCCGCAGCCGGATCGTCCTTCAGGTAGAGCGTGTCGGCGATCGCCTTCCTGGCCGCGCGCTGGAACGCCGGGTCGATCGTCGTGTACACCCGCAGGCCGCCCGACTGGACGGTCTGTGCGCCGTACTTCGCGATCAGCTGGTCACGGACGTAGCTGAAGAAGTACGGCTCGCGGATCGTCGAGTAGAGGCGCCCGGGCTTGAGATGCAGGCTCGAGTCACGGAGTCCCGCCTGGTAGGCGACGTACGAGATGTCGCCGTTGGCGTACATCGACTGGAGAACGTGTGCGCGCCGCTCGAGGGCGACCTTCGGATAGAGGAACGGGTCGTACAGCGACGGAGCCTGCGGGAGGCCGGCGAGCAGTGCGGCCTGCATCATGCCCAGGCTCTTCGCCGGCCGCGAGAAGTAGGTCTGCGCCGCTGCCTCGACGCCATAGGCGTGGTTGCCGAAGTACACCTGGTTCATCCAGGTGGCGAGGATCCGGTCCTTCGACCAGTGCTGGCTCAGCTTGATCGCAAGGCAGGCCTCCTTGACCTTACGGGTGAACGTCCGCTCGTGGGAGATGTAGAGGTTGCGGACGACCTGCTGTGTGATCGTCGAGCCGCCTTCCACGACCTTTCCCTTGCTCAGGTCGCGCCAGGCGGCGCGGATGATGCCCTCGTAGTCGACGCCGCCGTGTTGGTAGAAGCGGCGGTCCTCGGTCGCGATCACCGCCTTCGCCATCCAGGGGCTGATCCGGGAGAGAGGGACCGGCTGGCGGTTGCGCTCGGCGGGAATCGACGCGAGCAGCGTCCCGTCCGCGGCGTAGACGAACGAGTTCTGACCGATCGAGACCGGCCGGAGCGACGAGAGCGTGCAGCTCGAGCGAAACGCAGCGGTCGTTCCGAGCGCGGCGAGCCCGAGGACCACCGGCACGCCGATCAGCAGGACCAGCAGGACGGCGGCCGTATTGCGACGTCCGTGCCGGCGCCCACGGACACGCGCGCGGCGGCGACGGCCGACCGGCGGTCCCGCGCTTCCTCTGCGACGCGGCGGGCGTGCCGGGCTCACGGATCACTCTCCCGACTCATCGAGGAGTTTTTCGTCGCCGCGACCGACATGGCGGGCGTGGCCCAGTTCCGTCAGCCGTGAGCACGAAGGGGAGGGGGCTCGCGGGGGGAACCGGCCGTTCCCCCCGCGGGAGCGAGCCAAAGACGAGCGGCGATCACGCGTAGAGTCCGGCGGCGCGGAGGCAGCGATGCGCCCGGAGGCGTAGGTCGTGCTGGAGCCGCTCGGCCTTCGACGGATCCGCGGCCAGCGCCCGCACCGTGATCGTGGCGTTGCCGTCGAGGCTGCTGACAAAGACCTCGGGCTCGCGCTGGTCGGCCAGCTCACCGT
>JBKOVQ010000152.1:0-6071 GCA_046723985.1 Actinomycetota bacterium
CGGGAGGTCGTAGCCGGCCATCAGCACCATCGTCTCCACGCGCGCGAGCGCGTCACGAGGCGAGTTGCAGTGGACGGTCGAGAGGGAGCCGTCGTGACCCGTGTTCATGGCCTGCAGCATGTCCAGCGCCTCGGCGCCGCGGACCTCGCCGACGATGATCCGGTCGGGCCGCATGCGGAGGGCGTTACGGACCAAATCCCGGATCGCGATCTCGCCCTCGCCCTCGATGTTCTTCGGCCGGCCCTCGAGCCGCAGCACGTGGTGCTGCCTCAGCCTCAGTTCGGCTGCGTCCTCGATCGTCACGATCCGCTGGTCGTCCGGGATCGCCTCCGAGAGCGCGTTCAGCAAGGTCGTCTTGCCGGTGCCCGTTCCGCCCGAGACGAGGATGTTCAGCTCGGCCTGGATGCAGAGCCTGAGAAAGTCCGCGGCCTGCTCGGAGAGCGTCCCCACCGCGATCAGGTCGTCGAGGAAGAACCGCTTGTGGTGGAATTTCCTGATCGTCACGAGCGGGCCCGTGAGCGAGAGCGGCGGGATGATCGCGTTTACGCGGCTCCCGTCCGGCAGGCGGGCGTCGACCATCGGCGAGGACTCGTCGATGCGGCGCCCGATCTGGCCGACCATCTTGTTGATGATCCGCCGCAGGTGCGACTCGTCGTTGAATGTATACGGCGTCTTGGAGAGCCGACCGTCGCGCTCGAGCCAGACGTCGAACGGGCCGTTGATCATGATCTCGCTGACGGTGTCGTCGACGAGGAGCGGCTCGATCGGTCCGTAGGCGAGGATGTCCGCCTGGATCTCGTGGTGCAGACGGGTGCGGTCCTCACGGGACAAACCCGTCTCGGCGGCCAGCTGCTCGCTGATCGAGGTGACGACGCGGTCGTGCAGGAGCTTGGCGTCGCCACCCGAGTTGTAGAGCTGCGGGCCGAGCTCGCCGATGATCGCGAGGTGGAGCCTCGTCTTCAGCTCGGCGAACGGGTCCGTCGGGCGGTCCCCGTTCTCGGCCTCCGCGGTCTGTGCCGCCTTGATCCGCTCGTGAAGTTCCATTGTCTACGCCCTCCTCAGAAAGGCCCGGCGACGAGGCTCTACAGCCGGCGCTGACCCGTTGGCTTCTGCCGAACCCGTCGGCACGTTTGTGTACAGGGCCGCCAGCGTGCGGAATGCGCGTGCCCCAGTGGACCTCGGCTGAGCGGACACGATCGGGGTTCCCTCGGTGACCGTCCGCGGGATGTCCCGCTGACTCGGGACGAGGACGTCGGGCTCCCGATCGAGGATCGCCGTGACGTCGTCCTTGCTGATCCCGACGTGCGTGTCGGCCCGGTTCAGGATCATCCGAATCGAGCTGCGGTCGTAGCCCATGCGGTCGAGCGTCTCGAGACCGAGCTTCGTGTCCTTGAGGGAAAACGCGTCCAGCATCCCGACGACGACGACGTCGGTCGAGCTGTCGACCGCGGTGATCACCTCGGCGGCGAACCCGGCGGGCGTGTCGACGATGACGAAGTCGCTCATCGACCGCAGCAGGGCGAGTACCTCGCCGATGAAGTCGGGCCCGACCGCGCCTGCGTGGTCCGGACGGACCGGCGCGAGCAGCGCGCGTACGCCCGACTCGTGATCGGTGAGGTAGGCGTCGACCTTCTCGGCGTCCAGCGTGCCGCCGGCCTTGGCGAGGTCGTAGATCGTCCGCTCAGGCGTGAGACGGAGGCCGAGTCCCACGTCGCCGAAGTGGAGATCGAGGTCGACCAGACACACACGGTGTCCCTGTTCGGCAAGCGCGACCGACAGATTGCAGGCCGTCACCGTCTTGCCGGTACCACCCTTCGGGCCGAGCACGCAGATGAGCGACGCCGGGTCCGAGCCGTGAGAGAGCGTCGCCCCCCGCTTCCGGGCGATCGCCTTCTGCAGGGCGTGCCTGATTCGCTCGGGCGTCTCGGGCAGCGTGACGAGGTCGTCGGCGCCAGCCGCGAAGACCTGCTGCATGAACCCGTTCGAGTCGCCACCGTCGAGCTGCAGGACGACGACGGGGCGATCGAGCGCGAGCTTCGTGACGCGGTCGATCATCGAGATCGAGCTCCCGGACTTCGCCGAGCACGCGACGATCAGGAGATCCGCCGACTCCTGCTTCGCGGCCTGCTGCGCGGAGGCCGACTCGAGCCACCCGAGCACCTCGATCCCGCCTGAAGGCAGCGCCATCTGGACGGCCTCGGGCGTGACGCCTTTCTCGAGGGCGACCAGGGCGCGGATCGGATTCACGACTTCCCTCCGAGCGTGTGCAGGATCGCCGTCGGCGAAAGGCCGAGCAGCAGCGTCTCGACGGTGATCAGCTTGGGCGCCGTCGGGCGTGCACCGCTCGGCGGCCGGAGCACCAGCCAGACCTTGCCGTTGTCCGAGGCGAAGGCCAGCTTCTGCGACTGATACGACGCCGTCTTCAGGGTCACCTGGGAGTCGCCGGAGGACCCGCCGAGGCGGCTCGACTTGATCACCTTGAGCACCGGGACGTTCTGCATGATCAGCCGCAGGACCGGTCGCGCCTGGCCGGCGCCGATCGGGACGCCTCGAGCGTCGACGGGGTTGAGGTTGAATCCCGCGTAGACGTCCACGCGGTCGCCCTCGTCGATCTGGCCGATCATCCCGTGCGACGAGTCGATCGAGATCGTGATCGCCCGCTGGAGGCCCGCCAGCTCAGCCGCGAGGCCGGCCTTGGCGGACGTAAAGTCGGACACGGTGAGCTGCTGGCCCGGCAGGATGTCGGTCTTCGCGACCCTCCCCTGCAGGCTGGACGGATCGCTGATCGCCCCCTCGCGGAGCTGGCTCTCGCGAATCGTCTGCGCCTGGTAGAGGTGCTTCGTCGCGACGACGTTCCCGGGCGTTCCCTTGACGATCGGGCTCGACGAGACGAGCACCGTCGCGGGAACGCCTCCCTCCTCAACGCTGCTGCGGTAGTGCTTGACGTAGGCGAAGACCGCGACCGCCGCGATCAGCGCCGTCAGCCCGGCCAGGGCGAGCGTCCCGCCTCTGGTCGAGAAGAGCTTGTGTGCGAACTCCATGATGGCCTCCCTGTCTCCCTTTCTCCGTTATTGGGTGAGTACTGCGACGCAGTCGCCGAACTTGGTGGGGTCACATCCCTCGCCGTTGCCGATCCCGCCTCCGACGGGGACGTACTTGATCCAGTGGCCCCAGATCTGGAACTTGTCCGATCCCTTGCCTGGGAAGGGCTCGTTGGAGCAGCCCTGCCCGTTCCCGTTCGCGCCGTCGTAGCCGGTCACGTAGAACGTGGCGATCGCCCGGACGGGGATCGGGCCGGCGTTCTGGTTGCCCGAGAGATCGGCCGGCTCGGTGATGATCATCGGCAGGATCCGCGGGTCGCCGGGCAGGATGTAGGTGTTGATGTTGAACGAGCCGCTGTCGCGGTAGGCGTTCCAGAAGTTGCACGCCCCGTTGACCCGGTCCTTGACCGCACTCGCGATCTTCTGCCGGCGGTTGCCGGGGATCGGCGTCACGCAGTCGATCGGGTCGTTGTTGGGAAGGACGCAGGGCGTCCCTTCCGGCCAGATGTAAACCCCGAGCGGGCAACCGTTGATGATCGCCTGCTTGTCGGCGTTGGCGCCGTTGCCCTGGCCGCAGTCGACGAGACCGGTCCGCTTCGAGTTCTGGTTGGAGTTGCGCAGGACGGTGGGCGGGTCGGTCGGCTGCGAGTTCTCGAGGCCCTTGATCCGCACCGTGATCGTGAAGTCGTGGGTCGTGTCCTGGACCAGCGAGTTGGCGAAGTTGCCGTTGCCGTCGGCGATCTGGACGAGGTCGATGTCGCCGGAATTCGTCGAGTCGTCGTCGCTGGTGGCGCCGAAGGCCTGCTGCGCGACGTCAAAGTCTCCTGAGCATTCCTTCGGATTGCCGTTCTCCTTGCACGTCTTTCCGCCGACTTCGCCGTACGTCTGCTCCCAGTGGACTCTCATCGCGTTCGGGCCGGACTCCGCTTCAATCGGTACCGACGCTGTCCAGTATTCGCCACCTGAGTCGCTGCCCGCCGTCGCATCGACGCCGTTGATGGTGATGAACGCGTTCTGGCCGGGGTCCGTGGTCTCCGCGCCCGGTTGCCACTTCACATATGCCTTGACGACCGCAGTGCAGCTGCCGACCGCAAAGTACGGATCAGGGTCGCAGTCGCTGGATCCCGGCGGCATCGAGACGCTGCCGAGGGCCGGACGCTCGCCGCTCCCCACCGTCACCGTCTGCAGATCCCGGTAGACGTTGATGAAGTTGACCCCGTAGGTGCCCGGCGGGTCGGCGAACACGTCGGTCACCGCGCAGTTGTCGTTGCCGAGGATGATCTGGACCGCCAGGTGCGGCGGGTCCGAGGCACCGGAGCCGGTCTTCGCCGGCATCGTCGCCGTGCCGGTGATCTGGAACTGCGTCGAGGTGTCCGAGAGAACGGTTCGCGTGAAGGACGTGAACAGCGGGCCGACCGCCGAGTTCAGGGTTCCGTCGCCGTTCGTCGTCCAGAGCTGCGCTTGCGCACACTTGTAGAGGGAGGGGTTGCGGACGGAGATCGGTCGGACCCCCTCCTCCTCCTGCACCCCCTGGATCTCGACCCGGGCATGCTGATGGACCGTCACAGAGCTGAATCCGGGGATCGCGCCGAAGAAGTTGTTCAGACCGGCTTCCGTCGCCTTGACGTCGATGAAGCCCTTGCCCGCGGCGAGGGATGCGCACGGGGTGCCGCCGTCGCTGAAGTTGCTCCCGCCCTTGTCGGCGTAGTCCGTCGAGTTGAGCACGACGCTGACGGAACCGGAAGGCTGGTACTGCTGGTTGTACGCCGCGCCGGCGTAGTCGTAGGCCGCCTGCTCGATCGCGGTTTCGGCGCAGGCCGGGAACCACGGGCCCTGTGCGCCGGCTAGCGCGCCCGCGTCGGCCTGCGTCTGCAGGTGGCGCTTGTGTGTCCACCAGTTGCCCATGTCGATCACGAACGCGAGCAGGAGCGCGATCGCCGGCAACATCACCCCGACAAGGACTGCGACGGCGCCGCGCTGGCTCGAGAGAGTGCCCCAGCTCAACATGACGCACTTCCGAAGGAGGGCACCTGCTCGAGGCGCATCGTCGCCTGGCCGGCGAGCGACATGCTCGGCTGGCCGATGCCGAATGCCCCGCTTCCGAGGAAGGGGATGACGTTGAAATCGGCGGCCACCCTGACCGTGACCGGGTCGCCGACCGTCGCGCCGGCCGTGATCTGGACCGTGCCGGCGTCGATCATGTCGGCGATCTCCTTCGTGTCGACGTTCGCGGGGTTCGAGAGGTAGCTCTTCAGCCCGCTGCAGCCGGGGAACGGCGTCGTTCCGTCAGCCGGATTCCTGTTGACGACGGCAAAGCGGGCCGCCTGGTTCGCGACCTGCGTGAGCTCGTTCTTGTAGTTCATCGCCCGGCCGAAGTCGAGGATCCCGAAGAGGATCAGGAGCAGGGGCACGAGCAGGAGCGCGAACTCGACAACCGCCACGCCGCGCTCGCTCCGCACGAGCGAAGCGCCTCTGGCGAGGGTTGCTCTCTTCCGTCCTGTTGACTCGAGTGCTGCCATCCGATTGCTCCTGTCGATTCGGTTTCGCCGGCTTCTGCCCGTCCGGACGCCGCTCTCGCAAGAAACGAGCCGCGCCCGGACGGGCTCGCCGATCTCCGGCGGCTAGAGGTGGAGGGCGTCGACGAAGCGCTGAAAGAACTCCGTGACACCGATGCCGACCAATGTCATCGTCCCGATCGCAGCGATGAGATCAACGCCGCGATGAGGGCGTATTCGATGGCCGCCTGTCCTTCCTCTTGCCGGAGAAGTCGTGCCAAGGCCCGCTTACCAGCCGGCCGCAGTGGTGACGTCCGTGAACGCCTTGTCGACGCCGGGGCCGACGAGCTCGATCGTGCCGATGGCGACGGCGATGATCAGAGCGACCAGCACGCCGTACTCGACAGCCGCCTGGCCCTCCTCCCGATCGCGCAGCTCGAGGAACCAGCGCGTGAGGGTCGCGTTGACGCGATCCATCATGTACCCCACCTCCTGTCTCTTATACACATCTCCGAGCCCACGAGACTCTTACGCC
>JBKOVQ010000001.1:0-8400 GCA_046723985.1 Actinomycetota bacterium
GTGTTCTCGTCACCTCGTCGTCTCAGGACAAGATCGACCGCGCAAAGGAGCTCGGCGCCGAGGGCGGTGTCCTCTACACCGAGGAGGGATGGGCCGAGGCGGCCGGGCCGGTCGACGTTGTCCTCGACTCGGTGGGCTCGACGTGGCAGGAGTCGCAGAAGGCACTCCGACGCGGCGGCCGGCTGGTCGTCATGGGCGGGACCGGCGGACCGGAGGTGACGCTCGACGTCCGGGCGCTCTACCTGAACTGGAAGTCGATCCGCGGGTCGACGATGGGCTCGGCCCGCGACTTCGAGGGATTGATGCGGATGGTCGAGTCGGGGCGCTGGGCGCCGGTGATCGACAGCGTGCGCCCTCTCGCCGAGGCGGAAGTCGCCCACGACCGGATGAAGGCCGGCAAGCACTTCGGCAAGCTCGTGCTCTCGATCTAGGCGGGTCAGACCCTGGAGACGAGCTCGTCGAGCGGCTTGCGGTTCGCCCGGGCGCTCCACTCCTCGGGCGTGTGGCGGGTGGGATCGCGCTCGCGCGCCGGGTAGCCGAACGTGAGCACGATCGCGACGTCCTCGTCGGCGCCGAGGCCGAGCGCCGCGCGCGCGGCGTCGGGATCCTGGAGCCCGTTCGGGCAGGCGCCGACGCCCGCATTCCAGGCGGAGAGCAGCATGTTCTGCGCGCAGCGGCCGGCGTCGAGCCCGCCCCGCCCGACGATCGCGACGATCAGCGCCGCGCCCTGGACGTTCGTCGGCTCGTAGACCGCCGCCGCAAGCTGCTCCCGCGCAGCGTCGCTCTCGACGATCACGAACCGCCACGGCTGGCGGTTCGACGCGCTGCCGGCGAGCCGGCCCGCGTCGAGAATCGTGCGGACGATCTCCTCGGGGATCGGCCGGTCGGCGTACTCCCGGGTCTCCCGGCGCGAGGCGATCGCGAGCCACGTGTCCACGAGCGAATCGTATGTGCGTCAGCGCCGCAGGCGGGCGATCCAGGTCGCGCTCAGAGTCGATGCGTCGGCCGGACGTTGCGAGTACTCGTCCCGGACTGCGGTCACCTCGAAGCCGGAGTCGAGGAGCGCGGATCTGATTTCGCTAGACCGGTGGAAGAACTGGCGGTGGTGCTCGCTGAAGGGAGCACCGTCGCCGGCGGGCATGACCTCGATGCGCGTGTCGGAGATCCGTCCGTCTCGGTCGACCGCGCTGTGGATCACGAACCGATGGCCGTCCTTCTCGCCCGAGACGACGGGCCGGGCGCCGCTGAGGGCCATCATCGCGTCGGTATGCACGTCGAAGACGAGCCAGCCGGTCGGCCGGAGCCGTCGGGAGAGGGCCGCGATCGTCGCGCGCAGGGCTTCTGGCGCGAGGTACGTGAACCCGTCGAGCGTGCAGACGACCGCGTCGAAGGTGCCCTCGATGGGCAGGTCCGGGAGCGTCGCGCGGATCAGTGGGACGTCAGGCGCCAGCAGCCGGCGGGCTCGGGCGAGCATCGCCTCCGACGCGTCGACCCCCGTGACCCGGTACCCACGCGTCGTCAACTCGGCCGCCAGCAGCCCGGTGCCGCAGCACACGTCGAGGACGTCGGTGACGCCGTCCTCGTCGGTGGAGAACACCTCGTCCAGGAATTCGGCCCAGGCACCGTGGCAGGGGTCGACGACGACCTCGTCGTAGACCCCTGCCAGCCGCGTGTAGGCCTCGACCTGACGCACGCGACCGGAGGCCGGGTCGGCCGCCCTAGATGCCGAGGATCTTGGCCTTCGCGGCCGCGAACTCCTCGTCGGTGAGCACGCCCTGGGTGTGGAGATTCGCCAGGTTCTGGAGCTCGGCGTTCGGATCCGCCGCCGCAGGCGCCTGGGCCGCGGCGAGCTGCTGCTGCCCTACTTCCTGCTCGTAGGCGGCCTGATCCTGCGTTGCCCACTTCTCGTTCTGGCGGCGGGCGACTCGGCCCGAAACCGCGGTCGCGGTCCCCGCGACGACGGCTGTTCTCGCTGCCATCCGAAGAAGTCCCATCTCGTCTCCTCTCGTAGCTGAAGTGTGGGCCTAGCCGGTCGCGAGGGCCTGCTCGACGACCTCGGCGGGGATGCGGATCGAGTCGATCAGGACGGCGTCTGCGTCGGCGAGGGCGGAGACGACCTTCCGGGCCCACAGGTTCTCGAACGCAATCAGCAGCGCCGAGCTGTTGGCCGGGAGATCCTCGCTGACCTCGTCGGCGTCCTCTTCGTTGAGCGAGCCGGGCTCGGTGATGTCGAGCTCGGCGAACGCAGCGCCCTCCTGGTCGAGGTCCTCGATCGCGAGCGTGGCCACGGTGCCGTCCTCGTCCTTCATCACGAAGAGCAGGTCGAGGATGCGGATGGTTCCGTTGTCCACGAGCTCCTGGATCGCCGGAGCGATCTTGCCCGAGAACTTGTTGCCCGGGAAGCCGATGATGTAGACGTCGACTGGGCCGACTTCCATGGTCTCTCCTTGGTTGTGGGGTGGCGAACTGAAGCCTAACCCAACTGGCTAGAGCAGTTCGTACGCCGGCAGCGTCAGGAACTCGACGAACTCGCCGGTGAGGGCGACGTGCTCGAACGTCTTCGTCGCCTCGCCGAGGTGCGGCTGCGTCGGCGCAGCGTCGGCCTCCTCGCGGACGACCGTCAGCACGTGCTCGCGGTCGACGCGGCCGTGGTGCACCCACTGCCAGATCTGGGAGCGAGAGATCTCGGCGGTGGCGACGTCCTCCATCAGATTGTCGATCGCGGCGGCACCGGTTCCGTTCAGCCAGGCGTTGAGGTAGCGAATTCCGACGGAGACGTTCTGACGGATCCCGGCCTCCGTGATCTCGCCCGGCGTCTCAGGCACGGCAAGGAGCTGCTCGGCGCCGACCGAAACCTCCGGCCGCTGCCGATCGATCTGGTTCTGCCGCTCGCCCAGCGCGGCGTCGAACTCGGCGGTCGCCGCCTCCACCAGGTCCGGATGCGCCACCCAGGTGCCGTCGAAGCCGTCGCCGGCCTCACGGGCCTTGTCCTCCCGCACCTTCTCCACTGCCGCCTCGGTCACTTCGGGGTCGCGCCGGTTCGGGATGAACGCCGCCATCCCACCCATCGCGAACGCGCCGCGCCGGTGGCACGTCTTGACGAGCAGCTCGGTGTAGGCGCGCATGAACGGGACGGTCATCGTCACCGCCGAGCGGTCGGGCAGCACGAAGTCGTCCCGGTGCCGGAACTTCTTGATCACGCTGAAGATGTAGTCCCAGCGCCCGGCGTTCAGGCCCGCCGAGTGCTCGCGCAGCTCGTAGAGGATCTCGTCCATCTCGAACGCGGCCAGGATCGTCTCGATCAGAACGGTTGCCCGGATCGTGCCGCGCGGGATCCCGAGGGCATCCTGCGCGTGAAGGAAGACGTCGTTCCAGAGCCGCGCCTCGAGGTGGCTCTCGAGCTTCGGCAGATAGAAGTACGGCCCGCTGCCGCGCGCGAGCGCCCGCTTCGCCGAGTGGAACATGTACAGCCCGAAGTCGAAGAGGCTCCCCGAGACCGATTCGCCGTCGACGAGCAGGTGCCGCTCGGGCAGGTGCCAGCCGCGCGGGCGGACCAACAACGTCGCGACCTCGTCGTTCAGCCGGTAGCTCTTCTCGTCGGTGTCGAGAGCGATTGTCCGCTCGTTCGCGTCGATCAGGTTCTGCTGGCCCTCGACCAGGTTCGGCCACGTGGGCGCGTTGGCGTCCTCGAAGTCGGCCATGAACACGCGTGCGCCCGAGTTGAGCGCGTTGATCACCATCTTCCGGTCGGTCGGGCCGGTGATCTCCACCCGGCGGTCCCCGAGGTCGGGTGGTGCCTCGGCGACGCGCCACGAGCCGTCCTCGCGCACCGACCGCGTCTCCTCGAGGAAGTCCGGCAACTCCCCGTCCAGCAGCCGTCGCTGCCGGTCTGCCCGCGCCATGAGCAGCTGTTCACGGCGTTCGCCAAAGGTTCGCTGGAGATCGGCGACGAAGTCGAGCGCCTCGTCGCTGGGGATCCCCTCGCAACCGGCCGGGACCGGAGCGCGAACGTGCACGCCGCTCATGGCGGCATCCTACGGCGGAGGTGGCACTAGAGTCTCTGTCGATGGCTCTGGGGCGTGATTTCGTCGCCACGGTCGCTGCGTCGCTCCCGGCCGGCGCAGTGATCGACCGGCCGGAGCAGCTGCGCACATATGAGTGCGACGGGCTCACCGGGCACCGGGTTGTGCCCTCCCTGGTCCTGTTGCCCGAGACGACGGAACAGGTGCAGGCGGTCGTGCGGACCTGCCACACGGCGCGCGTGCCGTTCGTCGCGCGCGGCGCCGGAACCGGACTCTCCGGAGGTGCGCTGCCGGTTGCGGACGGCGTCGTCGTGTCGCTGTCGCGGATGAACCGGATCCTCGAGGTCGATCTCGCCGCCGCCCGGATCGCCGTCCAGCCAGGCGTGACGAATCTCCAGGTGACGGAGGCGGTCGCGGCCGAGGGGTGGTACTACGCTCCCGACCCGTCGAGCCAGCAGGTCTGCACGATCGGCGGCAACGTCGCCGAGAACTCCGGCGGCGCGCACTGTCTCAAGTACGGCTTCACCGTCAACCACGTGACCGGGTTGCTCGTCGTGCTGCCGGACGGTGAGGCGGTGCGGCTCTCGGCGGACACGCCCGGGCCGGACTTGCTCGGGGTGTTCGTCGGCTCCGAGGGAACGCTCGGGATCGCAACCGAGATCACGCTCCGCCTGCTGCGCCGGCCGGAGGCCGTGCGCACCGTGCTGGCCGCGTTCGACTCCACCGACGCCGCGGGGGCTGCCGTGTCGGGCATCGTCTCGGGCGGAATCGTCGCGTCGGCGATGGAGATCATGGACCGGCTCACCATCGAGGCCGCCGAGGCCGCCGTGCATCCCGGCTACCCGGACGCGAACGCGCTCCTGCTGGTCGAACTCGACGGGCCCTCGCCGCAGGTGGAAGATGATCTCGTCGCCGTCGAGGCGATCTGCCGCGAATGCGGCTCGTGGGAGATCCGCACCGCGGCCAGCGACCACGAGCGGGCGCTGCTCTGGAAGGGGCGGAAGTCGGCCTTCGCGGCGATGGGCCGCGTCTCGAGCGACTACTACGTCCAGGACGGGGTCGTCCCACGTACGAAGCTGCCAGAAGTGCTCCGCCGGATCGACGCCCTCTCGACTGAGTACGGCCTTCGCGTCGGCAACGTCTTCCACGCCGGCGACGGCAACCTGCATCCGTTGGTGCTCTATGACGCGCGCGCCGAGGGCGAGCCGGAGCGCGCGCGGGCGCTGGCGGAGGCGATCCTGGAAGCGTGCATCGACGCAGGCGGCTCGCTGACCGGCGAGCACGGGATCGGCGTCGACAAGGCCTGCTCGATGCCCCTCCTCTTCGGCGCCGACGACCTGGAGGCGATGCAGCGCGTGCGGCGCGCGTTCGATCCGGCCGGTCTGTGCAACCCGGGGAAGGTGTTCCCGACACCGCGCCTGTGCGGCGAGGTGCCCGGGCCCTACCGCGCCCATCCACTCGAGCAGGCGGGGCTTGCCGAGCGTCTCTGAGGTCGAGAGCGTGCACGAGGCGGCCGCAGTGCTGACCGGCGCAGCCGAGCGGGGCGAGCGCGTATCGATCGAGCGCGACGGCGGCGACGTCGTCCTCTCGACGGGGCGGCTCGATCGGATGCTCGAGCACGAGGCGGGCGACCTGACCGCGATCGTCGAGGCCGGCATGCGTCTGGGCGACCTCGACGCGTTGCTCGCCGCCCACGGGCAGATGCTCGCGCTCGACCCGCCGGGCAACCCGACGATCGGGGGCTGCATCGCCGCAAACCTCTCCGGCCCGCGCCGCCACCGGTACGGAACGGCGCGCGACCTCGTCATCGGCGTGACGGTCGTCCTTGCCGACGGCACGATTGCGAGCTCCGGCGGCAAGGTGGTCAAGAACGTCGCCGGCTACGACCTCGGCAAGCTCTTCTGCGGGTCGGAAGGCCGCCTGGGGCTGATCGCGCGCGTCGCCCTGCGGCTGCATCCGCGGCCGGATACGGCGCGGACGCTCGTCGTGCCCGTCGCGTCGGCGGTGGACGCGGGGGAGAAGGCACGGGCGATCCTGCGCGCCCCGCTTGCGGCGTCGGCGGTCGACCTGCTCTGGCCGGGCCGGCTGTCGGTCCTGTTCGAGGGCGGCCGCCGTGGCGTCGACGAGCAGTTCGATCTCGCCCGCGCGCTGGTCGGCGGGGGGGAAGACGACGGCGCGGTGTGGGAGCAGGTCGCGTCGCGCCAGGCTTCGTCCCTGGGGCGTCTCCTGTTCCGGCCCGGTGAGCTGGCGCAAACCCTCGCCGTCGTGGACGAGGCGGTCGTGCGCGTGTCGGCCGGGGTCGCCTACGTGCGCGAGTCGCTGCCGGACCGCCGAGATCCCGCGGCCATCGCGCTTGCCGAGCGCGTGCGGGCCCAGTTCGACCCCGACGGGGTGCTCGTGTGATCGACCGAGCACTCATCGACGACTGCGTCCACTGCGGCTTCTGCCTCCCGACGTGCCCGACCTACGGCCCGCTCTGGCAGGAAGAGATGGACTCACCGCGGGGGCGCATCCTGCTGATGAGCGGGCTCGTCGACGGGACCGTCGAGCTGTCGGACACGACGGTGCAGCACTTCGACCGCTGCCTCGGGTGCATGGCCTGCCTGACCTCGTGCCCGTCAGGGGTCCGCTACGACCGCCTGATCGAGCAGACGCGTGCGTACGTCGAGGACAACTACCACCGCGAAGACGACGACACCTTCCGGCGGGCGCTGATCTTCGCGACCGTCCCGCACCCGCGCCGGCTGAGGCTGGCGCTCGCGCTGACGCCGCCCCGGCTGCCGGGCCCGCTGGCGCCGTTCGCCGACCTGAAGCCGCCGTGGCGCTCGACGGAGCTGCCGCTGGAGGTGACCCCCGCGGTCGGCGTCCGGCGACTGCGGGTCGGCCTCCTGCTCGGCTGCGTCCAGCGGGTGGTCTTCGGCGACGTCAACGCCGCGACGGCGCGTGTGCTCGCCGCGGAGGGCTGCGAGGTGGTCGCGCCGCGCGCGCAGCAATGCTGCGGCGCGCTCCATCTCCACGCCGGACGGTTCGACGAAGGTCGCCGCCGCGCGACCCGCCTGGCCGAAGCGTTCCGCGACGTCGACGCGATCGTGGTCAACGCCGCGGGCTGCGGCTCGCACCTGAAGGAGTCGGAGCTCCCGGTGCGCGTGGTCGACGTGAACGAGCTGCTCGCGGAGCTCGGGCCCTCGACCAAGCGGCACGACCTTCCGGTGCGCGTCGCGTACCAGGACGCGTGCCATCTCGGCCACGCGCAGGGGATCCGCGACGCACCGCGGGAGATCCTCCGCTCGATCCCCGGGGTCGAGCTGCTCGAGCCCGCCGAGCAGGCGATCTGCTGCGGGAGCGCCGGGATCTACAACCTCACGCAGCCGGAAGCAGCACGCGAGCTCGGTGAACGCAAGGCGGCGAACGTCGCCGCTACCGGCGCCGAGGTCTACGCCGCCGGAAACCCCGGCTGCCTCGTCCAGGTCTCGAAGTACCTTCGGCACACGGGCCGGCCGCTGCCGGCGCTCCATCCGGTCGAGCTACTCGATGCGTCGCTCCGAGGCGTCGGTGCCGACCAGCTGCTGGCGTCCGCGCGCCGCTGACTGCTCATCTGGACCCTTCTCTTACTGCCCTTCGAGCTCGGTCACGAGGGCATCGACCCGCTGCGCGATCTCGTCGCGAATCGGGCGGACATCCTCGATTGCCAGCCCGTATGGGTCCGGCAGGCCCCAGTTCTCGTACCGCGTTCCGACCACGACGGGGCAGGCGCCGTCGCAGGCGGCGATCACGACGTCGGCCCAGTCGATGTCTGCCTGCTCGAGCGTGTGCGCACGGTGGTCGGAGGCGTCGATGCCGACCTCCGCCAGCGCCTCTACAACCGCCGGCTCGGCTGTCTCGCGATGAGGATCCGACCCGGCCGAACGAGCCTCGTGCCGGCCGGCGGCGGCTCGTCGAAAGAGCCGCTCCGCCATCACGCTCCGCCCGCTGTTCCCGACGCAGACAAAAAGAACGTTCACGCCAACACTTCGCGAAGCGCTGCGAGCGGCTCGGGGACGACCCGGTAGTACGCCCAGCTTCCGCGCTGCTCGCGCTCGACCAACCCTGCCTGGAGCAACACCTGCGGTCGCGACCGATACCCGCGCCGTCGGCGAGGCTGCGGCGATCGCGATCGGGGGGACGATCGGGCTGGACCGCGCCGGCGCTCGGAGCGGCGATCGGGGCACTCGCCTACCAGTTCGTCCGCGGCGAGAGCGCCTAGCAGCAGGGAGAAGCCAACCCGGCGATCGTCAGCGGCTTTGCGGCTCTCGGCGGCGGAGCGTCTGAAGGCTTCGACGCTTTGACGATGGCGCCGTGCATTCCCTCGGCGACCTCGTGCGTGAACTCGACCGACACG
>JBKOVQ010000185.1:0-4357 GCA_046723985.1 Actinomycetota bacterium
GGCCTCGTCTACGCGAGCTTCGTCGGCCTTCTCGCGCTGTACGGCTCGCCACCGACTCTTGAGAAGCTCGTGGCCGAGGCGCTTCGAGCCACACGCGCCGCGCTCAGCATCGATGTCGAGGTCGTCGAGGGAGAGCCGTACGAGCTGCTCCCACGGTCGTCACCCGCGAGCTCGACCTCGCGGTGGTGTTCAGCTACGAGGGCCAGGCGGCCAGCATCTCGTTCGAGGGCCGCCCCCTCGGTGGACGAGAGCCGCTTGAGTCGGATTCGCCTGGGCGATGACCCGCTCATGCCGGCGATGGCCGGCGGCCACCGCCTGGCGGGCCGGGACACCGTGCGCCGGACCGAGCTTCGGAGCGAAGCGTTCATTCCGGTCTCTCCACCGATGCCGACGTTTCCCGCAGTGGAGCGCCACCTGGGGTTCCGGCCGCAATTCGCCGCCGTCGAGACGGCCGACTACCAGGCGATCCTCGGCCTCGTCGCCGCGGGTCTCGGTGTCGCGCTCGTGCCGAAGACGGTGGTCGAGCAGGCGCGCCGCACAGACGTGGTCGCCGCGCCCCTCGCCGGCCGGCAGATCCGCCGACGCGTGGAACTCGCGCTCCCCAAGGGTGGGCACCCACCGCGCGTGACGACCACGCTGGTCGATGCTCTGGCGGCTGCCACCGCCGGCCTGAACTAGCCGATCACGCGGTAGTGAAGGTGAACGACGCCGTTCCCGAAGCGGGGATCGTCCAGCAGATCGAGCTGTATACGGACGTCGGCGGGGAGAGCTCGCTTGCCGTTTCCGACCACGATCGGCGATAGGAACAGCTGTACCTCGTCGACCAAGCCGGCCTCGAATGCCCGGGCTGCGAGCGCCGGACCGCCGATGCTCAGGTCGCGCGCGGCCGCGGCCTTCAGTTCGCGGACCGCCTCGGGATCGAAGTTCCGTTCGATCCGTGTCCTGGCACTGGACACCTGCTCCAGCGTTTTCGAGTACACGATCTTGTCCGCCGCCCGCCAGATCGCCGCAAAGTCCCTGATCGATGCCGGTTGCCCGGCGAGCGCGATGGTCTCCCAGGAGACCAGCACGTCGTACATCCGACGCCCCAGGAGGTGCGTCCCGACCGGCCGCTCCAGGTCGTTGATGAACGTGTGCACCTCCTCGTCCGGGACGGCCCAGTCGAACTTGCCGTCCTCGTCCTCGATGTACCCGTCGAGCGACGCGACCGCCATGTAGACCAGCTTCGCCACGACACGGCTCCTTCAGGTCAGCCGACGACGCGGTACTTCAGGTGGGTCACACCCGGCGCCTCGACCGCCCGAACCTGCTCGAGCCCCACGTCGGGGCCGACACCGTCGAAGAGCCGCGCCCCGTCGCCGAGCAGCAGCGGGACGATGTTCAGCTCGATGTCGTCGACGAGGCCCGCCGTGAGGAACTGGTTGATCACATCGGCACCGCCGCCGATCAGGACGTCCTTTCCGTCCGCGGCCGTTCGCGCGCGGTCGAGGGCTGCCTCGATGCCATCGGTCACGAATGTGAACGTCGTGTCAGAGAGCGTGAGCGGCTCCCGCTCGTGATTCGTGAGGACGAAGACCGGCATGCGGAACGGCGGGTCTTCGCCCCACCACCCCGGCCACGGATCGTCACCCCAGGGCCCTGGTCCACCGCCGAACTTCCCGCGACCCATGATCTCGGCGCCGATGCTCGCCAACGACTCCTCGACCACCGAAGTACTCGCGTTCACCTCGCCGCCTTCCATACCGTGAGGCTCGCGCCAAGCTTTCAGCCCGAACGCCCAATCGTGCAGACGGCCACCGCCCTCTCCTAGCGGGTTCTCGAGGCTCGGGTTGGGGCCGGCGACGTAGCCGTCCGCCGCCACCGTGATGTGCACTCTCACTTTGCTCATGTCCGTGTAGACCGCTGCCTCGGTCGAAACTCATCTCCGCGCGGTGAGTCGCGAGCGCGGCAGCAGTCTTACTGAGTACGACCGACGGGTGTCAATCGGCCGGACCTGGGCAAGCAAACGAGGGAGGATCCAATGGGCATCGCGTTTCCTGGAGAGTCGGCGGAGTACCGGGCGGCACGCGACCAGTTGCTCGAGCAGGAGATCGAGTTGCGGCGGGCGATGGAGGCCGTGGCCGAGACGAGACGCCGGCTGCCGCCCGGAGGCGTGGTTCCGGAGGATTACGTCTTTCAGGGAAGAGGCGCCGAGGGTCGGCCGACGGACGTGAGGTTGTCCGATCTCTTCGAACCCGGCAAGGGCTCGCTCGCGATCTACAGCTTCATGTTCCCGCGCGATCCCGGCGACGAGCGGCCGGGACCAGAGACCGGGCAAACCGCGCTCCTCCCGCTCGTCGAGGGCCCATGCCCGTCCTGCGTGGCGTTCCTCGATCAGCTGGACGGGATGGCCTTGCACGCCGGGCAGCTCGTCAATTTCGCCGTCGTCGCCAAAGCGCCGCTCCCCCGCGTCCTCACCTTCGGCGACGAGCGCGGTTGGCGACACCTGCGCCTCCTATCCTCAGCCGCGAACTCCTACAACCGCGATTACTTCGCCGAGACCGCCGATGGTCACCAGAGACCGATGTTGAACGTATTCCACCGGGAGGGCGACACGGTCCGCCACTTCTGGGGCTCGGAGCTGTTCTACGCGCCGACCGATCCGGGCCAGGATCCCCGGCACGTCGGCACCCTCGAGCCGTCGTGGAATCTCCTCGACCTCACGCCGGAGGGCCGCCCAGCAGTCTGGGACGAACAGCTCAGGTATCCGTGAGAGCACCGCTGTAGGCGACGGTGTACGTCCACGCCGACGCGCTCGTCCCCCCGTCACGGATGGGGGTGAGCACTCGAAGGAATGAGGGTCGGCCCCTCGCCGGCGCTTCGAGCTCGCCAGTCGCCGACGAGGACGAAAAACCAGCGACGCAGCGGTGAAGGCGACGAGCAGGATTGCCGCGTTCGCGAACACGCGCCCGTAGCCGTGCGCGTCGACGTCGACGAGCGGGTATGGGTACCAGCCCGTGTCCGCGTTCCGGAGGAGGGTGTACGCGAACCAGGCCGCCGGGTATGTGAGCCACGCCGCTGCGATCCAGAGCCGGAGGCGATGTCCCGCCGGTTCGAGCAGCCAGTCGACGACGAGCACGATCGGGATGAGCTTGTGGACGACGAGGTTCACCCAGGCGTAGGTCGTGTTCAGTCGCACCTGTTGACCTTCGAGCAGAAGGAAGAAGACGATGCCGGTAATCGAGATGTGGAGGGTGACTGCACCCGCGTGACGTCGAAGAAGGCGGAGCGCTCGTCCGCCCGGACGAGCGCGACCAGCACGAGCATCGCCGCCGCGAGGATGTCGCTCTGGATCGTGGGCAATCTACGCCACTGCCCCCCGCGGTCGGTCGCAGCTCAGCCGACGCGCGTCAGGTGCGCGAGCTTGTCCGGGTTCAGGACCGACCGGAGTGCGACGACGACCCCGTCGGCGATCTCGAGCGCCGCAGCGACCCAGACTGCGCGGCCCTCGGGGTCGTAGAAGACAAGGCCGGGCTCGCCGTTCACGATCGCCATCCGATGCACGAGATCGTAGCCGGGCCCGCGCGCGCTGCCCCCAGCCGACGAGCGCCTTGGCGATGCGCTCGCCGCCGACGAGCGGGTGCGGGATCGACGTCGTCCTCCACCAGCGGCTCGGGAAGCCATTCGCCGGGATACACCTCGCGCTTGACGCGCGCCGAGCGGAGGTTGTCGATCGCGAGCCGCGTCGTCACGGTCGCGAGCCAGGCCTTCGGGGGCTCGGCCTCGATATCGGCCGAGTGGTAGCGGAGGAACGCCTCCTGGACGACGTCCTCCGCCTCGGCGACCGACCCGAGCATCCGGTAGGCGATCGCGAAGAGGTAGGGCCGAAGCTCCTCGAGGGTTTCCATCACAAACACAGACGGAATCGCAGTTCCGCCCGTGACGCTGTCACGGAACGCTCCGCTTTCCCGTCTCCGGGGTAGGAAGACCGAAAGGAGGAGACATGCGGGTATTCGTTGCAGGGGCGAGAGGCGCGATCGGCACACGGCTGGTCCCGCAGCTCGTCGAGCGGGGGCACGAGGTGATCGGCACCACGCACTCGGAGGAGAAGGCGAGGCGACTTGACGAGGTAGGAGCCGAGCCGGTCGTGCTGGACGTGCTCGACCAAGGCACCGTGGGCGAGGCCGTTGCGACCCCTCGGCCGGACGCGATCGTGCACGAGGCGACCGAACTCTCCAGGGTGGCCGAATACAGGAACCTCGACCGCACCTTCGCCCAGACCAACCGCCTGCGAACCGCCGGAACCGACGCGCTCCTTGCAGCGGCACGCGGGCCGGCCGTCGACCCTTTCGTCGCGCAGAGCTTCACGAGCTGGCCC
>JBKOVQ010000110.1:0-26358 GCA_046723985.1 Actinomycetota bacterium
ATCGCCGACTACGCCGCCGTTGACGACTGCGGGATCCGCATCCACCCGCAGATCGTCGAGGGCCAGGTGCACGGCGCGACCGTCCACGCGATCGGGGCCGCCCTCTACGAGACGTTCGCGTACGACGAGGACGGCAATCTCTTGACGTCCAACTTCTACGACTACCACGTACCACACGCGCTGGACTCGCCGTCGATCAAGACAGGGCACATCGAGAGCCCCTCGCCGTTCTCCTCCCTCGGGACGAAGGGCATGGGCGAGGGCGGCGGCGCCGCGATCCACGCGATCTGCGCCGCGATCCAGGACGCGCTCCGCCGCGCGGGCTCCCAGGCGGTTGTCAACGACTCGTTCAACCCGCCCGAGCGGGTCTGGCGGATGCTCCAGGCCCCGGAGGAGACGGCGGCACTCGTGGAGGTCACCCAACAGTGAAAGTCGAAGGTACGAAGGAGTTCGACGCGCCGCCCCAGCTGGTCTGGGACATCCTGAACGACCCGTCGAAGATGGCCAAGCTCCTGCCGGGCGTGGAGAGTTTCGAGATCCAGGACGAGCGGCACTGGAAGGCGGCGGTGAAAGTCCCGCTCGGGATGGGCGGGCTGAAGCTCAACTTGAGCTTCGAGAAGGTCGAGGAGCGGCCGATCGAATACGCGAAGCTCTCGTCGAAAGGGCAGGGCGTCGGGGCGATCGTCGCGATGGAGACCGAGTTCCACCTCAAGCCCGACGGCGACAAGACCCACATGGACTGGGTCGCCGACGTCCGCGTCGCCGGCCCGATCGGCAGCATGGGCCAGCGCGTCTTCCAGCCGATCGTCAACCAACAGGTGGGAAACGTCCTGAACGCGCTTGAAGAGCAGGTCGCCGAGGCGAAGGGAGCATGACTGGCCGGCGAGTACAACCAAGACGCCCTCGACCGTCACTTCGTGGCGATCAGCAGGCTGACCGGCGCGAGCTTCGGCCAGGCGAGCGAGGTCGTCGACGCGCTCTGAGCCCGGCCGGGCTCAGCCGCGATCGGGGGCGGTGGCGACCGGCGGCGGCTGCGGAGCTTCGTCGGTTCCCGCCCCCGTCGACTTGACCGCAGCCTCGATCTCGGCCAGGGTCTGACCGTCCAGCTCCAGGCTGTCTGCGCCGAGCCAATCGTCGAACTGGGACGGACGCCGGCCGCCGACGATCGCCCCCGTCACACCCGGCACCGCGAGCACCCAGGCGAGCGCCAGCGAAGCGATGCTGACTCCTAGCCGAGCGGCGATCGGCTCCAGCACCTCGACGAGGGCGAGGTTCCGCGAGAGCGCCGGCTCCTGGAAGGGCGGAGCGTGCCGGCGCCAGTCGTCCTCGGCCAGCCGGTCGAGCCCTTCGCGGTTGAACGAGCCGGTCAGAAGCCCGGACGCCATCGGCGAGTACGCGATCACACCGGTGCCGTTGTCGCGCGCCCAGGGGATCAGCTCCCGGCGGGAGTGACGGTTGAGGAGCGAGAGCGGCGGCTGGAGCGAGTCGACGTGCCGGATCGCCTCGCACGCCTCCAGGCGCGGAACGTCGAAGTTGCAGACGCCGAGCCAGCGGACCTTGCCATCGTCGGCGAGCTCGACCATCGTCCCCCACGACTCCTCGACGGGCGTGCCGGTCCCGTAGTCCGGCCAGTGGAACTGGTACAGGTCGATTCGCTCGATCCGCAGGCGGCGCAGGCTCGCCTCGCATTCCGCTCGGATCGATTCGGGCCGCAGGTCGAAGTAGACCTCGCCGTCGCGCCACGGCCGCCCGCACTTCGTGAAGACGAGCACCTCTTCGCCGACGCGGAACGGATCGAGCGCCCGGCCGACCACCTCCTCCGAGTGGCCGTCACCGTAGGTCGGCGCCGAGTCCACCCAGCCGACACCGGACTCGATTGCACGCCGGAGCGCGGCGATCGACTCGTCGTCGTCCACCTCGCCCCAGCCGAAGCGATAGCGGCCGGCCAGCGCCCAGGTGCCGAAACCGAGAGCGCTGATCTCGGGGCCGTCGCGGCCGAGCGTGCGTCTCACAGGTACGTCACCGCGTCGGCGACGGCCGGAGAGCGGCCGCGGAGGAAGTCCAAGTCGCAGCCCTCGTTCGCCTGGAGGACGTGGTCCTCGTACAGGCGTCGGTAGCCGCGTTCGTCCTTGCGCCCCGGCGGCTCCCAGGACTCGCGCCGGCGCTCGAGCTCCTGCTCCTCGACCAGAAGGTCGAGCCGCCGCTCCTCGACGTCCAGGCGGATCCGGTCGCCGGTCTCGACGAACGCCAGGGGGCCGCCGACCGCCGACTCCGGCGCGACGTGGAGGACGACGGCCCCGTACGAGGTTCCGCTCATGCGCGCGTCGGAGATGCGCACGAGATCGGTGACGCCGCGCTTCAGGAGCTTGGCCGGGATCGGCAGGTGCCCCCACTCGGGCATCCCCGGCGCACCGACCGGGCCGCCGTTTCGCAGCACCATCACCGAGTCCTCGTCGACGTCGAGGGACTCGTCGTCGACGCGCCCCGCGAGGTCGTGGATGTCCTCGAAGACGACCGCCCGACCCTCGTGCCCGAGCAGCCGCGGATCGGCGGCCGAGATCTTCATCACTGCTCCGTCGGGACAGAGAGAGCCGCGCAGCACGACGAGGCTGCCGCCCGCGTCGAGCGGGTCGTCGGCAGGCCGGATGACGTCGCGGTCGACGATCTCGGTCGGCACGTCGGCGAGGTTCTCACCGAGCGTCTGCCCGGTCACCGTCAGTGCCTCGAGGTCGAGCAGATCGGCGATCTGCGCCATCACCGCCGGCAGGCCGCCGGCGTAGTAGAAGTCCTCCATCAGGTGCTCGCCCGCGGGCTTCAGGTTGACCAGCCAGGGCGTCGAGCGGCAGAGCTCGTCGAACAGCCCGAGCGGCAGGTCGACGCCCACGCGCCCCGCGTAGGCGATCAGGTGCAGGATTGCGTTCGTCGAGCCCGAGATCGCGTGCAGGACGCGGATCGCGTTCTCGAAGGCAGGACGCGCGAGGATGTCGGACGGCCGGACGTCCCACTCGACGAGCTCGACGATCTTCCGGCCCGCTGCCTCGGCGACCTGGGCGCGCCGCGAGTCGACGGCCGGGATCGCCGCCGCTCCGGGCAGCGTCAGCCCGAGCGCCTCGGTCACGCAGGCCATCGTCGAGGCGGTGCCCATCGTCATGCAGTGCCCGTTCGACCGCGACATCGAGTTCTCGATCTCCTCGAACTCGGCCTCGGTGAGGCGCCCCGCTCGCAGCTCCTCGTGGTAGTGCCAGCAGTCGGAGCAGGAGCCCAGCTCCCGGCCGCGCCAGCGGCCGTTCAGCATCGGCCCGCCCGTGACGACGATCGCGGGGACGTTCGCGCTCGCCGCGCCCATGATCGACGCGGGATTCGTCTTGTCGCAGCCGGTGAGGAGGACGACTCCGTCGAGCGGGTAGGAGCGGATCGACTCCTCGACGTCCATCGCCATCAGGTTCCGGTAGAGCATCGTCGTCGGCTTCATCAGCGACTCGCCGAGCGACATCACCGGGAACTCGAGCGGGAAGCCGCCGGCCTGGAGGACGCCTCGCTTGACCGCCTGGGCGAGACCGCGCAGGTGGACGTTGCAGTTGACGAGCTCGCTCCAGCTGTTGCAGATGCCGATCACGGGCCGCCCGCCGAAGGATTCGTTGCTCACCCCCGTCGACTTCAGCCAGGATCGGTGCAGGAAGCCGTCGAGGTCGCGCCGGTCGAACCACTCGCTCGAGCGGCGCCCGTTGCCGGTGCCATAGCTAGCGTTCCGAATCGCTGACACGTCCTCCTCCTTGTCCGAATGACTGAGATCGCCGACGGTATCCACCGCATCGAGAGCGACCTGGGGCCCCGCTTCATGTGCCAGTACGTGGTCGCCGGCCGGGACCGCTCCGTCCTCGTCGACACCGGCCTCGCGGACACGCCTGCGGCGGTGATCGACCCCTACCTGGTCAGAGCCGGGCTGGAGCCGGATTTCGTGCTGATCAGCCACGCCGACAACGACCACGTAGGCGGGAACCGTGCCTTCCGCGACGCGCACCCGGACGCGGTCTTCGCGTGCCACGAGCTCGACCGGCGCTGGGTCGAGTCGAACGAGGCGCTGGTCCGTGAGAATTACGGCTGGCACGCCGCCTACGGGTTCCCGCCGATGGACGCCGACCAGCTCCTCGCGTCGATGAGCGGCGACTCGCCGATCGACGTCGGGCTCACGGACGGGGAGACGATCCGGCTGGACGCCGGCCGCCTGGTCGAGGTGCTCCATCTGCCCGGGCACACGCCGGGGCACCTCGGGCTGTGGGACGAACGGACGCGGGCCGCGATCATCATCGACGCCGTCCTCGCCGACGGCATGTACGACCGAGCCGGGAACAAGCTGATCCCGCCGCGGTACTACGACGTGGCCGCCCTGCGCCGCACGATCGAGCGGCTTGAGGCACTCCAGCCTGAGCTGCTGCTGACGGCCCACTACCCCGTGCTCGAGCGAGACGAAGCCCTCGAGTGGCTCGCCACGGGCCGGGCCTTCGTCGGCGACGTCGAGCGCGTCGTCAGTGACGCTCCCGCCGACGAGCGGGCCGACCTCTGGACGCTGACCCAGCGCGTCGACGCCGCCCTCGGACCGTTCCCCCAGTGCATGACCGAGCTGGGAGCAACCGTCCGCGAGGCCGCCCACTAGCGGACTCGTCGGATCACGAACGCCTGCATGATCAGCGCGCCGACGATCACGGCGCCGTAGATCACCTGCGTGAGCAGACCGGTCCAGCCGAGCGAGACGATCCCCGGCTCGATCGCCCCGATCACGAAGGCGCCGACAAACGTCCCGAAGATTCACCGAGAGGTGGTCGATCTGCTCGCCCTTCCGACTGATCGTGCCGCCGTCGGGCGCGTGGAACCCGGTGATGATCTTGATCAGCGTCGACTTGCCGGCGCCGTTGTCGCCGAGGAGGCCGACGATCTCGTCGTGCCCGACCACGAGGCTGATGTCCTGGAGCGCTCGTACGTGGTCGAACGACTTCGAGATGCCATCGAGCTCGAGCAGGTTCGTCGTCGCCGTCTCCATGGACGTCTAGCGGAGTTTCGCAGAGAGCGGCGGCGCACCTGGCGCGCCGCCGCTCTCGTCGACGAAACGTCGCGTCGGAACCTCCGCTACCTGATCAACCTCTAGGTCTCCGCGGTCGGAGTGACGGCGCCGTGGTCGGTGACGACCAGCTTCACGTCGGGATGCGAGCTGACGTACGCAGTGATCTGGCCGACGTACCCGAAGCCCTTCGCCTGATACGCCTTGAAGAGCGTCGGCAGCTCGGTGTTCTGGCTCGTGACGATGATGCCCTTGGATTCCGCCTTGGTCACCCAGGGCTTCAGGGCGGCGTCACCCGGATGGCCCATGACCGCGATGCCGGCCGGGTTCGTGGCGATCGCCGACTTGAACTGGCTCACCATCGTCCCGGGGTCCCAGTTCGACCAGACGTACCGAACGTTCGCGCCGAGGTCCGCAGCGGCCTGCTTGGCACCGTTGTAGACGTTGACAGAGATCTTCACGGCCGTGCTGCGCACGATCTTCGCGTACTCCTCGAGCAGCTCGCGCTCGTATCCTCGCGCCGGCCGGCGGCACCGGGCGATCGTGAAGGCGATCGAGGCGCGCGACCCGGACGCGGCCGAGCTGGCCGTCCTCCGGCTGATCGACGACACGAAGAAGGACCTCGCCTCGGCTCTGCGCCGGGGCTCAAGCCGGTAGGGCGTAGGATCGCGGAGGCGATGCCCCCGCCCTTCCGCATCGGCGTCATGCAGCTGACGATGGAGCCGCTCGAGGAGATCATCGAGCACGCCCGCGCGATGGACGAGGGCGGCTTCGACACGATCTGGCTCGCCGAGGCCTACCCCTGGTGGCGGAAGCACTCGATGGAGGCGCGCTCGTCGACGGCGCTCTCGGCGCTCGTCGCCCGTGAGACTGAGCGGCTCGCGGTCGGCTGGGGGATCATCTCGCCGTTCACTCGGCACCCGCTGCAGATCGCGATGGAGGCGCGGGTGACACAGGAGGCGGCCGGGCCGGACCGCTTCTACTTGGGGCTCGGCGTCTCGAAGATCTTCATGCGCCACGCCGGGATCGACTCGAAGCCGGTCGCGGCGATGAAGGAGGCGGCGGCGATCATCCGCGGTGTTCTTGCGGGCGAGGCGCTCGACTTCGAGGGCAAGGTCTTCTCCGCGCACGTGCCGGCGTTGAAGGACGACGCCGAGGCGCCGAGGTGGGAGGTGCCGCTGTACTTCGCGGCCACGGGGCCGATGATGCTCCGCGCCTCCGCGCAGGTGGCCGACGGCCTGCTCACGGCCTCGATCACGACGCCGGCCTTCGTCCGCCACGTGCGCGGCGAACTCGAGGCCGCGGGGCGGGATCCGGACTCGCTCGACCTCGGCTGCACGATCGTCGCCTCGATCGACGCGGACGGGGAGAAGGGCCGAGACGGCGCGCGCGAGATCGCCGGCATGTACCTGGCGAACAAGGTCCAGAACATCCAGGCTGCGGCGGACACGTTGCTCGAGTGCGCCGACCTGACCCAGGAGGAGATCCGGCCCGTCGCGGAGGCGATGGAGCGGGGCGGCCGCCTGGTCGCGAAGGCGGCGGTCACGGACGAGATCCTCGACAAGTGCAGGCCGATCGCCGGCACGCCGGAGGACTGCATCGCCGCGATCCGGGAGTACCGCGACGCCGGCTGCACGCACGTCATGCTCGAGCTGTGGGGCGACGACCGGCTCGGACAGCTGCAGCTGTTCTCTGAGAAGGTGCTTCCGCAATGCAGATGAAGCGCTCGGGTATCCAGATCGACCGGCGCAGCCTCGTCGAGACGGCGAGCGCGATGGTGGACATCCCCAGCCCGACCGGGGACGAGTTCGCGATGGCCGAGCACGTGGCGGGCGTCTTCCACGAGATGGGTCTGCAGGTGCAGTGGCAGGAGGTCGAGGAGGGCCGGCCCAACGTCCTCGCGACGTGGCGCGGAACCGGCGGCGGCAAGACGCTGATGTTCAACGGGCACATGGACACGTCGTACTCGGGCCGCGAGCCGTGGCTGGTCGGCCACCGCGGGTTCCGCCCGGAGGCGCGGGTCGAGGGCGACCACCTGTTCGGGCTCGGGATCTCGAACATGAAAGGCGCGCTGGCGTGCTACGTCGAGGCGGTCCGAGCGCTGCAGTCCGCGGGCGTGCGGCTGAAGGGC
This sequence comes from Actinomycetota bacterium, assembly GCA_046723985.1. Lineage (GTDB taxonomy): Bacteria > Actinomycetota > Thermoleophilia > Gaiellales > Gaiellaceae > DATBLE01. The sequence goes on from JBKOVQ010000110.1 coordinate 7,188, forward strand.
GACGTGCTGATCGCGGCCGTCGTCGGCGAGATCGAGAAGACGCAGTGGGGCGAGGAGTTCCGGGGGAAGGAGTACCGCGGCTACGCAGCCGGCTCCCGCCACCTCGTCACCCACGGCGGCGTCGCCGACATGTGCGTGCTCGGCGAGCCGACCGAGCAGCGGATCGTGCTCGGCCACTACGGGTCGATCTGGCTGCGGCTGTCGACGCGCGGGCCGTTCGTGCACACCGCCTTCAGCGGCGGCCGGTCCGAGGAGAACTCGATCGTGCGCATGCGAGCCGTACTCGACGCCGTGCTCGAGTGGATCCCCGAGTGGCAGGCGCGGACCTCGTACGGTGGGACGCCGGGGGTCGTCAACGTCGGCTCGATCCGCGGCGGCTTCCCCTGGCGGGCCTCGCGGACGCCCGGTCGCACCGACCTGTTCCTCGACGTCCGCGTGCCGCCGACGATGCCGATGGCGGAGGCCCGCTCGGCGCTCGGCGACTGGGTGCGGAGCCTCCAGGAGCGGTTCCCCGATTTCGGGATCGACTGGGAGATCTATGTGACGGCGCCGGGCGCTGAGATCGAGGAGGGCCACGAGCTCGTCCGGGCGATCGACACTGCGCACACGGAGGTCTTCGGCAGCGCGCCCGAGCGCGACACCGTGCGCTGGTTCTCCGACGCGAGCGTGCTCACCCGCTACGGGATCCCGACCGTGAACTACGGCACGTCGAGCGGCCTACCCGGCGCCGAGGGCGAGAACCTCGAGATCCGCCGGCTCGTCGACACGGCTCGCGTGTACGCGCTCGTCGCCCAGCAGGTCTGCGGAGTCGCATGATCGACGCTCGCCTTCGGCTCGCTCCCGCGGGGGAAACGGCCGGTTTCCCCCGCGAGCCCCCTTCCCCAACTGCGCCCGCACCTCAGCAGCGGCCCGGGGCCGCGCCCGCCATGTCGGTCGCGGCCGCGAAAACCAGTCGCAAAGCCTGGGAGACTTGCCCGTGAGCGGCGTCTACCAGCTGCCGCACGATCTGCCTGTGCCGGTCGACGACGGGGCGTGCGCGCACCTCCTCGGGGCGGCGGTGCCCGCGCTCGAGCTGGAGTCGTCGGTCGGACCGGTCGATCTCGCAGGGTTCGCCGCGGAGCGCGCCGTGCTGTACGTCTACCCGCGCACCGGCCATCCGGATCGGCCGGTGCCGGAGGGCTGGGACGCGATCCCGGGCGCGCGCGGGTGCACGCCGCAGTCGTGCGGGTTCCGCGATCACGCGGAGGAGCTGCGCGAGCTCGGCGCGCGGGTCGCCGGGCTTTCCGCGCAGACGCTCGAGGAACAGGTCGAGCTCTCGGAGCGGCTCGGGATCCTCTATCCCGTGATCGCCGACCCCGGGCTGCGTCTCCGCGACGCGCTCGGACTGCCGACGTTCGAGTTCGGCGGCGCGACGCTGTACAAGCGGGTGACGCTGATCTTCGAGGCCGGCCGCGTCACGAAGGTCTTCTACCCGGTCTTCCCACCCGACCGGAACGCCGAGGAGGTGGTCGCGTGGCTCGGCTTGTGACGTTCGACGAGGGGCGCGTCGGCCGCATCGAGAACGAGGAGATCGTCGTCCTGGACGTGCCGACGATGCGCGAGTGGTTCGAGCGCGGCGGAGCGGCAGAGACGGGCGAGCGCGTCTCGCTGGCGGGGGCGAAGCTCAGGCCGCCGATCGTCCCGAAGAAGTTCTTCCACACCGCGGGGAACTTCCGCGAGCACGAGGAGGAGTCGAAGCAGGTCGACTGGTCGCACAAGATCTCGCCCTGGATCGTCTTCTTCCAGAACACAGACGCCCTGATCGGCCAGAACGACGCCGTCATTTATCCGGAGCACCTGACCGAGGAGCTCGACTACGAGCTCGAGCTCGCGGTCGTGATCGGCCGCGACGGCAAGTGGTTCGGCCCCGAGGAGGCGATGGACTACGTCGCCGGCTACGTGATCTTCAACGACATCACCGCCCGCGACATCCAGCGGCGCGAGATGGAGTCCGGAGTGTTCTCGTTCTGCAAGGCGATCGACACCTTCTGTCCGCTCGGGCCGTGGATCGTCACGCCCGACGAGATCGACGACCCACACGATCTGGCGATGGAGCTGCGCGTGAACGGCGAGCGGCGGCAGGTTTCGCACTCGTCGCGGATGTTCGTGACGATCCCCGAGATCGTCGCGCACTACTCGCCGCTCGGCTACTCGGCGGGCGACGTGCTCTCGACCGGGACGGTGAGCGGGGTGGCGGGGTTCTCGCCGGACGCTGCGTCGCTCTACCTGAAGCCGGGCGACGTAATGGAGGCCGAGATCGAGGGGATCGTCGTGCTGCGGAACCCGGTGATCTCGTGGGAGGAGGGCCACGGAGAGCCCGCGCCGCCCCGCGTACGGTGGTAGCCGGCGACTACGAGGTCGACGCCCTCCTTGACGCCGAGGCGTCATTCACGACCTATGAACCGCCGCCTTCGAGGGCGTCCCGTTCGTGGCACACCGGGACAGCATCGCGCTGTCGACGGAGCGCGGGCGGCCACTGCCCAGGCTGTAGGTTCACGGCGTGACCTGGCCTCGCGACGACGCGAAGCTCGACCGGGTGCGCGCGCTGATGGCGGATCGGGATCTCGACGCGCTCGTCGTCCGCGCCCCCGACAACGTCCTCTACCTGACGAACTTCTGGGGGATGAAGGGATTCGACGCGTGTGTATTTCCCCGCGAGGGCGAGCCGGTGCTGATCTGCCTCGAGCCGTCCGCAGAGGACGCCGCACGCACGGCCTGGACGCACGAGCTTCGCCTCTTCGGCGGCTACGACGAGACCGATCCGCGCCCGCCGGGCCTGCGCGCACTCGACCTCGCCCGAGAGGTGGCGGCCGCCTACGAGACCGCGGGCCTCGAGCTCTCGCTCGGCACGCAGGCCTCCGATCGCATGGTCGGCGAGCCCACGACCTACCCGAAGGCCTGGTTCGACGCGTTTCCGGACGCGGCGGACGCCACGCCGCTCCTCAATGAGGCCCGAGCCGTGAAGACCGGGCAGGAGATCGAGCGGATGCGGCTCGCGAACGAGATCGCCGCCGCGGCGATGGAGCACGTCCAGGGAGTGCTCCGGCCGGGCATGACCTGCGCGCAGGCTGCCGCGGAATGGCAGGGCTTCGTCCACGGCGAGGGCACGGGCTGGGACGGCAAGGTCGAGCTCGCTCTGCCGTTCTCGCTCGTCTGGTCGGGCTCGAGCATCAAGACCTTCACGGCGACGACCGCCGATCCGATCGTCGGGGGTGAGCCGACGCTGTTCGAGATCTGGGTCTGCGCCGACGGTTACTGGGCCGACCACACGAAGAACCTCTGCCCGGGGACGCTCAACCCGCAGTACGCCGAGCTGCTCGATCAGCTGACCGCCGTCTACGACGACGCAGTTGCGTTCTGCGCGCCGGCCGCGAGCCTTGCCGAGCTCGACCGGCGCGTCCGCGACGGCATCGCCGCGGCGGGCTACGCCGGCCAGCCTTCTCACCCGATCTGCCACGGCGTCGGCGCCCGCGCCCACGAGCCGCCGTACGCGCACCAGACCGGCGGCGGCGAGATCGCCGAGAACATGGTGCTCGCGATCGAGCCCGGCATCTACTGGCCCATGGGCGGCGGCCTCCGGCTCGAGGACAACTTCCTGATCACCGCGGACGGAGCCGAGAAGCTCTCCCCCTTCCCGGACGGCGTCGTTGAGCTCTGACCTCGTCTGGACCGGCTCGCTCAGCTACCCGTACCGGATCGGCGGGTCGGTCGGGCTCTACGACACGACGCTACGCGACGGCGAGCAGACGGTGGGCGTCGTCCTCAACCCCGAGGAGAAGCTCGAGATCGCGCGGCTGCTCGACGGGCTCGGAGTCGACCGGATCGAGGCAGGGTTTCCGCGGACCTCCCCGGACGACTGGGAGGCGGTGCGGCTGATCGCCGGCGAGGGACTCGATGTGGAGGTCTGGGGCTTCTCCCGGGCCGTGGCGGCAGACGTCGAGGCGCTCGTCGAGCTCGGAGTCCGGCATGCCGTGATCGAGTCGCCGATCTCGGACAGCAAGCTCGCGGCGCTCGGCGTCTCCCGCGAGACGATGCTCGAGCGCATCCGCGCCGCGGTCGAGTTGGCCGCCGGCGAGGGGATCACCGTCGCCTTCTTCGGCGTGGACTCGACCCGCGCCGAGCTCGACTTCTTCCGGCAGGTGTACGAGACGGCGATCGAGGCAGGTGCTCGGGAGGTCGTCGTGGTCGACACCCTGGGCGTCGCCGCTCCCGAGGCCGTCCTCGACCTCGTCGGCCGCACGATCCAGTGGCTCGACGGCGCGCCCGTCCATTTCCACGGGCACGACGACTTCGGTCTTGCGACCGCCAACGCCGTCGCTGCAGTGCGCGGCGGAGCGACGTGGATCCAGGGCACGGTCAACGGGATGGGCGAGCGCGCCGGCAACACGGATCTCGGCGAGGTCGCGCTCACGCTGCGGGCGTTGTACGGCGTCGAGTCGAACCTGCGGCTCGAGCGGATCCGTGAGGTCTCGGCGCGCGTGCAAGAGCTCTCCGGCTACGAGCTGGAGCCGTGGAAACCGGTCGTCGGGGAGAACCTGTTCCGCCGCGAGAGCGGCGCGGTCGCAAGCCAGTTCCACGACCCGCCGGCGATCGAGCCCTACTCGTCGGAGCTCGTCGGCGCCGAGCGCTCGGTCGTGCTCGGCAAGAAGAGCGGCATCGACTCGATCCGGCTCGCGGTCGAGCGGCTCGGGCTGGACGTTCCCGAGGAGCGCTGGCCGGACCTGCTCGCCAAGGTGAAGGCGCTCGGCACAGAGAAGCGCGGCCTCGTCACCGACGAGGAGTTCGAGGCCATGCTGTGACGCCGCGCGCGCAGCTCGTGATCGCACGCCGGGTTCTGGAGTCGTAGGATCGCAGCGTGAAGTTCAGCATTTACTCCGAGCTCCAGTGGTGGCCCGGAAAGGAGCCGGCGCAGATCTACGCGGAGGTGCTCGAGCAGATCGAGAACGCCGACCGGCTCGGCTTCGACACCTACTCCGCGATCGAGCACTTTTTCTTCCCGAAGTTCTCGTCCTCTCCGGACCCGATCGCGCTCTTCGCCGCCGCCGCGCAGCGGACGTCGCGGATCAACTTCCGGACGCTCGTGCACGTGCTGCCGTACCACAACCCGATGATGCTGGCATCGCGGATCGCCTTCGCCGACATCCTGACGGGCGGCCGCTACGAGTTCGGTGTCGGCCGCGGCCACGGCTGGATCCCGTGGCGTGCGGGCGTCTCGTACGGCGAGCTGGTCGAGCGCTACGACGAGTCCCTCGAGATCCTCTTCACCGCGCTCCAGTCGGGTGGCGAGCCGTTCTCGTACAAAGGGAAGTTCTTCGACGTCCACGACGCCCGGATCGTCCCGCCGCCGCGCGGGAAGTTCCGCGTCTTTACGGGCGGCACCTCGGACAAGACCTACACCCTCGCAGCATCGAGGGGCTGGGGCGTGGTCGTGCCGCCGCTCCTCCCCTACGAGGCGCTCCGCGAGCAGCTCGACCTCTACCGCTCGACGTGCGCGGAGCACGGAAACGAACCGGACATCGTTTGGATTCATGCGTGCTACCTCGACGAGGACCGGGACACGGCGCTGCGCGAGGCCGAGGCGGGGATGAAGGGCTTCCTCGCCGGCAATGCCTCGCCGCTGGTCGAGTACGAGAAGCCGCCGGCCGACGAGCTCACCGCCGCCGGCTACGGCTTCTACACCGCCGGCATCCTGGAGAAGCTCGCCGAGACGCCGTACGAGGAGATGGTCGCCGGCGACATCGTCTGGGTCGGAACGCCTGAAGACGTGATCCAGCGGATCGAGGCCGTTCGTGAGGTCTGCGAAGGGCTGACCGAGGTCTCGATCACCGTCAACCCCGGCAACTTCGACCACTGGACGGCGATCAAGAACCAGGAGCTGTTCGCCCACCGTGTGATGCCGCACTTCAAGGCGGCGAAGAAGGCGAAGGCGACCGCCTAGCTCCTAAGCTCCTAGAGCTCGGCCCCTTCCCAGAGGAGCGCCTGGCCGCTGACCTCGATCGCCGGGATCTGGCGGCTCGGGAGCTCTCGCGGCGCCGGCTTCCAGACGCCCCACGAGCGGCGGTAGTACATCAGCGGCGCGTCGTCGTCGGCTGCGCCGGCGCCCTCCTCGACCCGGCCGAGCAGGATCACGTGGTCGCCGGGCTCGATCTCGTGCACGGTGACGCACTCGGCCCAGGCGAGCGCGTCGGACGCGAGCACCGGCATCCCGCTCGCAGTCGGGTGCCAGTCGACGGCCTCGAACTTGTCTTCGGCCTTCGACGCGAACAGCCGCGCAAGCTCGCTCCGGCCCTCGCGAAGAAAGTTGACGACGAAGCGGCCGCCGTCCCGGAGCGCGGGAAGCGTCCGGGAGGTCAGGTCGACGCAGACCAGTAGCAGCGGAGGCTCGGCGGAGACCGACGACACCGCGGTCGTCGTCAGCCCGCGGGGCGTCCCGTCCTGATCGAGCGTGGTCACGACCGCGACCCCGGCGGGGTACGAGGCCATGATCTCGACGAACAGGTCGCGGTCGACCGGCACGGCGAAAGGCTACTCCGCCTTGCTGGAAGCGCCGGCGGCAGAGCCGCCGGCGCCCAGCGCAGAATCGGGGCCCAGCTCCTCGAACAGCGTGAGCTGGAGCCCTCCCGGCCCCTCGAGCCGGGCGTTCAGCGATCGCCACGGAGTCTCGGTCGGCTCGGCGACCAGCTCCGCGCCACCCTCGATCGCCGCCTCCGTCGCCGAGCGCGAGTCGTCGACCTCGAGCGCCACGCGAATGTGCCCCGCGACCCGGCGGCCGACCTCGACCTCGTCGATGAAGGCGGCGTTCTTCGGATCGGTGATCTCGAGCGTCGCCCGGCCCGCATCGAGCAGCGTGACGTGACCGCCGTCCGGCGAGACCCAGACCGCGAGCTCGCCCATCCCGAGGACGTCGCGGTAGAAGCGGACGGCGTCGTCGTAATCGTCGGCGGTGACGACCAGGCGCAACTGCCGGATCACTTGGCCAGCGCCTTCGCGACGAGGGTCCCGGAGCCGGCGCCGAGACCAGGCCCCGGATGGGTCGACGCGCCGATGTGCCAGAGCCCTTCTACCTGCGTCTTGTGGCCGGGTAGACCGGGCCGCGGCCGCCAGATCAGGTTCTGGTCGAGCGCACACGAGCCGGAGTAGATGTCGCCGTTGACCATGTTCGGGTTGGCCGCCTCGATGTCGACCGGAGACAGTGTGACCCGCCGCAGGACCGAGGCGTCGAAGCCCGGCGCGTTGGCCGCGATCCGTGCCTGGATCCGGTCGGCATAGGCCTCGCGCACCGCCTCCGTCCAGCCGCCGGACGTATCGATCTCTCCGGCAGCGTCGCCTTTCAGCCGCGCCGGGATCTCCTGGAGTTGGATCCAGAGGATCCACTTCCCCTCGGGCGCCCGTGAAGGGTCGACGGCCATCGGCTGGCCGACGACCACTGTGGCCTCCACCGGCAGGAGGCCGCGGTCGGCCTCGTTCACCGCCCGGGACACGCCGTCCAGGCCAGGGGTGAGGTGGACGATCGCTGTGCGTCCGAGGCGCTCGTCACCCTTCCAGGGGGGCCGCTCGGAGAGCGCGAAGTGGATCTGCATCGCGCCCCGGCCGAACCGAAAACGCTCCGCCTCCGTCTGGGACACCCCCCGAGGGACTGTCCCGAGCAAGCGACCGTACAGCGCGGTGGGAGTCACTCCGGCGAGAACGGCACGCGTGGCCTCGATCACCTCACCGCGCGTCGTCTGCACGCCGGTGGCGCGGTCACTCTCGACGACGACGCGCTCGACCTCGCAGCCGGTCTCACAGGCGCCGCCCGCATCCTCGATGATCCCGGCCAGCGCGTCGACCAGCTTCACCCCGCCGCCGCGCGGCACGGGCATCCCGCCGAGCTCGATCGCGACGCCGATCACCTGGGCCATGAATCCGGAGGACGCCGCGTCCGGGCCGAGGCCGGTGTGCAGGACCCACGGCGCGAAGATGCCCCACGCCCGCTCGTCGTCGAACGTCTCCGCCGTCCAGTCTCGGCAGCTGGTCAGGACGTTGCCCGCGAACTCGACCAGCCCGCGCCGGCCGAGGCGCCGGAGCGCTTTCCAGCCGAGTTTCGCCCCTTCGCGCGACCAGAGCTCGGTCGACAGGACGCCGAAGGCGAGGTCGGCATTCGTCAGGAATTCCGACACCGTCTTCTCCCACCCCGCCCCGAGCGCGGCGACGTTCTGCTCGTGCGAGGTGGTCAGGAACCGCGATTGTCCGTCCGGGAACAACGTCGCCGTCGGCAGCTCCGTGTTCAGGTATTCGACCCGGCGCGCCTCGAGCTCGTCCTTCAGCTCGGCATACGCCGCCGAGCCGGTGAAGAGCGGATGCCAGGAGGCGAAGACCTCGTGCACGAAGCCCGGCTCGGTGATCTCCGCCGTCCGGATCGCGCCGCCGAGCCAGTCGTTGCGCTCGAGCACGCAGACGCTCCACCCGCGGCGGGCGAGCAGCGCGCCGGCCACGAGCGCGTTGATCCCGCTCCCGATCGCGACGGCGTCGTAGCGCCTCACAACGCCTCCATGCTCGCGACCGCTCGCTGCGCGATCTCCTCGGCCGGCAGCGCCCACAGCGAATCGGGGAACGCCTCGCCGAACGTGCCGTCGTCGGACATGACCTCGACGTCGAACCAGCCGTCGTAGCCCGCCTCCAGGAGCGCCCGCACCGCCGCCTGCGACCCCTCCCCGGGCAGCCCGCGGTCGAAGTCCGACCTCGTCGGATCCCGCCGGTCGGCGACGTGCACGGCGTAGACGCGGTCGGCGTGCGAAACCCCGTCCAGGTGCCAGGTGTCGAACAGGATCCCGACCTCGGCGTCGCCGATCAGCTCCAGCGCCTCCTCGACGGTCGAGACCGGGGAGAGCACGGCGGCTTGCGAGCGGTGGATTGGCTCGAGCGCGACCCTCACCCCGTGCCTCGAACCCGCCTCGCCGATCCGGCGGATCCCCTCGACCACTGTCGCCCGGTCGTCTCCCGGGCCGGTCAGGAAGAACACGCAGGACGGCTCCAGCTCCGCGAACCGCGCCACCGACGCGCAGATCGACTGCACCCGAGCCTCCGGCTCCTCCGGTCCAGGGATCAGCGGCGACGGCAGGATCGAGCCCGCAGCGGGGAGGCAGGCCGACACGGCGAGCCCGCTCTCGCGCAGACGCCCGCAAACGTCCGAGACGCCGTCGAGCTTGAACTCGAGGATCCCGATCGCGCCCGCTCCGGCAGCACGGTAGGCGGCCAGCTCCTCCTCGAACGACGCGGGGAACGTCGTCCACTCGCAGATTCCGACGCGCACGGCTCAACGCTAAACCGTTCGCCGTTGAACGGGCGTACCTAGGGAGCGTATGGTCTCCCCCAGCGGGATTCCCTCTCTTCAGGAGGACACATGAGCAGAGTGAGGTTCGGGATCGTAGGCGTCCTCGCGCTCGCGGCCATCGCGGCGGCGATCGGTGCGGCGACGGCATCCGGGAAGAGCTCGGCAACCCCGACGATCGTGATCGGCGCGGCCGTCGACCTGACGAGCAGTATGAAGCCGTTCGACTCCCCGGCGCTCGCCGGGGCACAGATCGAGGCGAAGAAGCTGGCGGCCCGAAAGGGTCCGCACTTCGTGATCAAGGTCTGCAACCACCAGCTGAAGAAACAGCAGTCCTGCGCAGCGCAGCTGATCCAGCAGGGCGCCAAGATCGCGTTGGTCACCTGCGACGTCGAGTACGCCGCCCCGGCGACGCAGGAGTTCATCAACAAGGGCATCCTCACGATCTCGCCGTGCGTGACCACCGACCAGATGGGGCCGCAGCGCTTCGGCGCCAAAGGCCGCCTGGCGTTCACGATGGGCGGCACGGCTCAGGACGAGGGCTCGGCCGAGGCGGAATACGCCTGGGCGCGCGGCTGGAAGACGGCGATCGTCGTCAAGGACAACCTCCTCGTCTACTTCCGCGACGTGTCCGACGCCTTCGCGAAGCGCTTCCAGGAGCTCGGCGGGAAGATCGTCGACCGCCAGTCCTTCACCTCGTTCAAGAAGGACATCGGCCCGGTGATCAGCAAGGTCGCCGGCGAGCAGGCGGATGTCATCTCGTTCGTCACCGCGTTCGGCGAGCTGCCGCAGTTCGTCGCAGGCATTCGCAGCGCGGGTAACACCACGCCGATCATCAACTCCTGGGGCGGTGACGGCACCTACTGGAACCCGAAGAACCCGCAGGTCACGGACTACTACGTCGACAACTACGCGTCGTCGTTCGGCGACGACCCGAACCCGGCCGTGAACGCGCTGCTGAAGGCGCTGCTCGCGACGAAGCACGTCCCGTACACGGCCAGCTACGTGCTCGGCGCGTCGACGATCGACGCGCTGGCAACGGCGCTCACCCGTACGGGCGGGTCGACCCAGGGCACGAAGCTCGCCCAGGCCCTCGAGGGCTTCAAGGGCGTGCGGACGATCTCAGGGCCGATCACCTTCTCGAAGACCCTCCACAGCGTCGTCGGACGGCCGTGGCGGATCATGAAGGTCCAGAACAACAAGGAGTCGTTCATCCGGATGTGGAAGACGCAGAAGGTGACGAAGATCCACTAGGGACGCGGTGGCAGAACCGCAGTCCAGCGGTGTGACCCGGTGGCCCGGAGACACCCTCCGGGCCACCGCCGTCTCGCGCGCCTTCGACGCTCTGCACGCGCTCCGGGACGTGACGCTCGAGCTACACCGTCACGAGGTCGTCGGCCTGATCGGGCCGAACGGAGCCGGCAAGACGACTCTTGTCAACATCCTCACGGGCTTCGACTTCCCAACCTCGGGCTCGGTCGAACTGGCCGAACAGGACGTCACGTCGTGGAGCCCACACCGTCGCGGTCGGGCCGGGCTGGCTCGGACGTTCCAGCACAGCCGATCGTTCGCGGGCCTGAGCGTCCGCGAGAACGTCGAGGTCGCGGCGCTCGGCTCCGGAGCAGGCCCGGGCGAGGCGCGCCGCCGGGGCGCCGAGCTGCTCGGTCTGCTCGGTCTGCGAGCCCGAGCGGCGCAGCCGGCCGGCTCGCTTGCGCACGGCGAGGAACGCAAGCTCGGCGTCGCGCGGGCGCTCGCCACGAGGCCGCGGTTCCTGCTCCTCGACGAGCCCGCGGCAGGCCTCCCGGAGGCAGAGGTGCCCGAGTTCGCCGCGGTCGTGCGCTCCGTCCGCGACGAGCACCAGGCCGGCGTCCTCCTGATCGACCACAACATGGCGCTCGTCATGGAGGTCTGCGACCGCATCCAGGTGCTCGACCAGGGCCGGACGCTCGCGGAGGGGACACCCGCAGCGGTGCGCGGGAACCTCGATGTCGCCGCGGCCTACCTCGGCGAGGCTCCGGTGGTCGATTGACCGTAGCCCTGGAGCTTCGTGACCTCGAGGTGCGCTACGGCTCCGTGCCCGCAGTCCGTCGGCTCACGCTCGAGGTCGGAGAGGGCGAGATCGTCGGCCTGATCGGGCCGAACGGCGCAGGGAAATCCACGACGCTGCACGCGATCATGAACCTCGTTCCGGCGTACTCGGGCGAGATCATATTCCGGGGCAGGTCGATCCGGAAGCGGAGGCCCGAGTCGGTCGCCCGCGAGGGGATCGCGCTCGTACCGGAGGGTCGCCGGATCTACGCGCAGCTCACCGTCGAGGAGAACCTGCGGCTCGGGCTCGCCGGACGGCGCAGCCGCGACGATGTCGACGCCGACTTCGAGTGGGTGCGCGAGCTCTTCCCCATCGTCGGCGAGATGAGCAGCCGCCAAGCGGGGACGCTCTCCGGCGGCCAGCAGCAGCAGCTCGCGATCGCACGCGCGCTCGTCGCGAGACCGGACGCGCTGCTCCTCGACGAGCCGTCCCTCGGCCTCGCGCCGCAGGTCGTCGACCTCGTCTTCGAGGCGCTCGGCGCGATTCGCGACCGCGGCGTCACCGTGCTGCTCGTCGAGCAACGCGCGCAGCGGACGGTCGCGTTCGCCGACCGGACGTACGTGCTCGCGAACGGTGAGCTCGCGACCACACTGGGCCCCAGGGACGCGGACGACACGGACCGCCTCATCGCCGCCTACCTGGGCCGGTGAACCGGTGAACACGGTCCAGAACCTGATCGACGCGACCGCGCTGGGGTCCGTCTACGCGCTGATGGCGGTCGGGATCGGGCTCGTCTTCGGCGTGCTGCGGATCGTCAACTTCGCGTACGGCCAGCTGATCATGGCCGGCGCCTACACGCTCGCACTCACGAACGGCTGGAACCCCGCCCTCGGCATCGCCGCGTGCTTGGCGGTCGTGATTGGCCTTTCCATCGCGATGGACGTCGTCGTCTTCCGCCCCCTGCGACGCGCCGAGCCCGCGACGATGCTGATCGCGACGTTCGCCGTCTCGCTGCTCCTCTACTACATCGCCCTGCTGAAGTTCACCGTGCTCGGCAAGACGGTCGGGACTCTCACGGGGCTGAACCGGCCCATCGCCGACGGACAGTTGATCGTGCGCTGGATCTGGGTCGTCGATGTGATCACCGCGGTGATCGCGCTCGGCGCCCTGCTCGCCCTACTGACTCGCACGAACCTCGGCCTGCACATGCGCGCCGCCGCGGCCGACTTCCCGACGGCGCGGATGCTCGGCGTCCGGGCGAACTCGACGATCCTCGTCGCCGTCGTGCTCTCCGGCGTTCTGGCCGCGGTCGTCGCCGTGCTCATGACCGCTGAGACTCCGTACGTCACACCCGATTACGCCCTCCGCGACACGATCATCGTCCTCGTCGGCGTCGTGGTCGGTGGTATGGACCGACTGTGGACCGCCGCCCTCGGCGGCTTCGCGATCGGCTTCGTGACCTCCTTCCTGGCCGCCAAGCTCCCGATCTTCGGCCTCGGCGACCCCAAGTACCTCGACTCGGCCGTCTTCGCGCTCGTCATCCTGACGCTGCTCCTCCGCCCGGACGGGCTCTTCGTCCGCCGCGGCCAACGCCCCGTGGAGCGCGTGTGAGGCGCACGCAAGAGCTCATCCAGCTCGCGGGTCCGGTCGTGCTGCTGGCGCTCGTCGGGCTCTGGGGGAGCTTCCTCTCGAACGCGCGCGCGATCGAGTTCGAGCACGCGCTCGTCTTCGCAGCGATCGTGATCGCGCTCTATGTCTTCATCGGCAACTCGGGGGTCATTTCGTTCGGACAGATCGGGTTCTTCCTGGTCGGCGCGTACGCGGCGGGCGAGCTCTCGATCCCGGCGGACACGAAGGCCAGCATCCTTCCGAACGTCTTCCCGTTGATCCGCGAGCACTCGGTCGGAAACTTCTGGTCACTCGTGATCGCGACCGCGGCAGGCGGCATCTTCGCGTTCCTCGTCGGGATCCCGCTGATGCGGCTCTCCGGCCTCGCGGCCGGAATCGCGACGTTCGCTGTGCTCGAGATCACGCAGAACATCCTCGGAAACTGGGAGAAGATCGGGCCCGGCCCGCTCACGCTCTCGACAGTCCCGCAGACGACCGACCTTTGGCAGGCGACGGTGGGCGCAATCGCCGTCGCCTGCGTGGCTTTCGGCTACCAGCTATCGCCGCTGGGCAGGAAGCTGCGCGCGACGCGTGAGGATCCGTTCGCCGCCCAGGCTGCGGGGATCGACGTCCACCGGCAGCGGCTGTGGGCGTTCACGCTGTCCGGCGCGCTCGCGGGGTTCGCCGGCGGGCTCTTCATCCATTTCCAGAGCACGATCACGACCGACGTCTACCTCGACTACACGTTCCTGACCCTGGCGATGCTCGTCGTCGGCGGATCGCGTAGCCTGTTCGGCGCCGTCGTCGGAGCGCTTGTGATCAGCGGCCTCGACTCGTTCCTGAGCGACGCCGAGACCGATGCAGTCAGCTGGCTCCACCTGCGGGCCGGGACGAGCTCGGTCGTCGTCGCCGGATTCATGGCCGCTGTGCTTCTCTTCTGGCCGCGGGGCATCACCGGCGGCCGCGAGTTCAGTCTCCCCCGAGTTCGTCCCCCGGGCGGAAGATCCGGATCGGCACCTGCGAGAACGGCCGCCCACCGTCCGGAGTGACGAGCCAGGTGTCCTGCATGTAGAGGCACGTTTGCTCGTCCTTCGTGATCGCGTGCGGGTGCATGGAGACGACCATGTTCTCGCGCAGCTCGACCTCGATCCGCTCGCCGACCCGCGGGTGCTCGATCATCGTCATCCCGATCGAGTGGCCGGTGACGTGGCCGAGCGTGAAGCCGCGGGCGAGAAACGGCTTCGAGACCGCGGTGTGGACGTCGTGCGCGCTCGCGCCCGCCTTCATCGTCGTGGTCGCGGCTTCGAAGTACCCGTGGTACGCGTCGAGGGCCGACTGCGTGGCTGCATTCGGCTGCCCCGCGCAGATCGGACGAGAGAACTCGACCCAGTGCCCGCCGGGCCCCGCGATCTCGAGGCCGTACAGGAGCAGGTCGTCCTCGCCGATCGAGCGCAGCGACGGGAACTTGAACTCGGGGCCGGCGCCGCCGTTCTCGCCGGTCAGCACCATGTCCATCGTCGTCCGGTAGGTGCCGGCGGCGGCGAACACGCGCTCCGCGACGCCCATCAGCTCCGCCTCGGTCTTCCCGACCTCGTACTGCTCGAGCACGGCTCGGACGCCGTCCTCGTTGATCCGGAAGCTCTCACGCACCGATTCGAGCTCTTCGTCGCTCTTCACCGCGCGGGCGAGGTCGAAGCCTTCGTCCCACGCCACGGCGACGTCGGCGAGCGCGCGGAAGTCTCGGACCGGCATCACGTAGTCGAGGCCGTAGACGCCGATCTTCCTGAAGCCCAGGTCGGCGATCCACTGCCCGGGATGCTCGGCGAAGACCTTGTCCTCGATCCACGCTTCGGAGTGGTCGCCCACCCAGCGCGCCTCCTTCGGGAAGACGACCGACGGCTCGCCGTCGACGGGGAGGACGACGTAGGCGTAGCGGTGCAGGATCCGGAAGCCGGAGAGGTAGCGCACTGCTCCCTCGAAGCCCGTGTACTCGGAACCGGCGACGACAACTGCGTCGAGGCCGTCGCGGGCCGCTGCCTGGCGCACGCTCGTGTATCGCCGTTGGATCTCCTGCGTGCTCGTCATGTCCTCTCGATTATCCCCGCGGCACCTCGGCAAAGCCGAGGTGCCGCGCAGGGGACCTCTCGGTTCCCCCGAGTCCCCCTCCCCGGGATATCGCATGCGATCACGCATGCGATATCCCACGGATCAGTTGTGTGAGCGCCCGGTTGAGCGGCGCGTCGACCCCGTGGCGCTCGCCGAAGGCGACGATCGCGCCGTTCAGGAAGTCGATCTCCGTTTCTCGGCCGGCCTCGACGTCCTGGAGCATGCTCGGCTTGTGGCCGTAGGCGACATCCTTGCGCGCCGCGTGGTCGAACAGCTCCTCCGGGCTCATGTCGAGCGTGATCCCCTGCGCGTCTGCGACCGCCCGGCCCTCGGCCATCACCGCCCAGGCGAGCTCCCGAGTCGGCGGCTCGGCCACCCGCCCGTGCGTCCGGCCGGTGAGCGCGGCGATCGCGTTGGAGGCCGCGTTGAAGATCAGCTTGCGCCACTGGGCGCCGCGGGCGTCCTCGAGCGCATGGGTGGGCATGCCGGCGCGGGTGCACGCGTCTGCGAGCTGTTCGACCTTCTCCATCGGCGCCGGGCTCGGCTCGAACGGGCCGATGTGCGTGTCGCCCTTCGTGTCCCAGCCGACGTGGCCGGGCTCGATCACGTGGCCCGCGGGGAAGGTCGTCCCACGGATCACCTCGGGGACGTGCTCGGCGA
Organism: Actinomycetota bacterium; assembly: GCA_046723985.1. Classification (GTDB taxonomy): domain Bacteria; phylum Actinomycetota; class Thermoleophilia; order Gaiellales; family Gaiellaceae; genus DATBLE01. The sequence continues at coordinate 22,940 of JBKOVQ010000110.1, forward strand.
TCAACTCCTCGTTGCCTGCGCCGTTCTGGACCGAGCAGACCGCACCCTGCTCGAAGGCGCGGGCTGTCGCCTCGACCGCCTCCGAGGTGTGCATGCTCTTCACGGCGACGATCCCGAGGTCGGCGGGCGGGAGGTCGGCGGGATCGGCGGTCGCGCGGACGCAGCCGAGGACATCGCCGGCGCCGGAGAGCCGGAGGCCGTGGGCGTTGATCGCGTCGACGTGCTCCTGCCACGGGTCGTACGCCCAGACCTCGACGTCGTCCAGCGTGCCGAGATTGGCGGCGAAGAGGGAGCCGACTGCCCCGCAGCCGATCACCGCGATCCTCACGCCGACTCCCGCGCCTTGACCAGCCGGTACATCGCCGTGTGCAGCGGGACGGGAACGCCGTGCTTCGCCGCCTCGCGGACGAGGGCCCCGGTGATGAAGTCGATCTCGGTTTGACGACCCGCGCGGACGTCCTCGAGCATGGACGGGACGTGGGCGTAATGCCCCTCGGCGGCGAGCGTCTCGCCGCGGCGGACGGCCTCGACGTTCATCTCCCACGGATCTTCGTGGAGCTCGACGACGGCGGCGGCGGCAACCGCCTTCCCCTCGTCCATCAGATCGTGGACAAGGCGACCGAGGTCGGTCTCGTGCTCGCGGGCGGCGAACGCGCCCACATGCGGCAGGTCGGTGAGCGCTGCAACCGTGTTGACGGTCGAGTTGAAGATCAGCTTCGACCACTGCGCGGGCCGCAGATCTGGGAAGGCGCGCGCCCGTAGTCCCGAGGCGACGAGCAATGCCTCGACCTCCTGAGCTTCCTCGTAGGTGGCGGTGTCGGCGAACGGGCCGAGCCAGGTCTCGGTGTCGAGCTCGTACTCGACGTGCGCATCGCTGTGGCGCACGCCGCTCATGAAGGTGACCGCCGAGAGGAGCCGCCAATCGCCTTGGGCGCGGACGAGCTCCTCGGCGCCGAGGCCGTTCTGGATCGTCATCATCGTCGCGCCCGGAAAGCGGCCGGCGAGCCCGGCGGCCGCGTCCTCGAGTTGGGTCGCCTTCGTCGCGATGATCCCGAGGTCGAAGTCGGGCAGCTCGGCCGCGTCCGCGGTCGGGTGGACGACGGCCGTGAAGTCCGACTTGCCCGAGATCCGCAGGCCGTCGGTCATCAGTGCGCGGGCGTGCTCCTCGCGGCGGGTGAGGACGCTGACCTCCACGTTGCGCGCGAGGTGGCCCGCATAGAGGCTTCCGATCACCCCGCCGCCGACCACGCAAACTCGCTCGATCGCCATCACGAGAACCTAACCCGTTAGGTTCGAATGAGGTGATGTCCGGGGTCGCTCTCGCCCTTGCGTCGGCCGTGCTCTTCGGCGGGATGTCGGTGGCGCTCGGCTTCTCCGTGATGCAGAGCCAGGATGCGCTGGTCGGCGCGTTCGCGAGCGCCTTCAGCGGGTTCTGCGTGTGCGCGATCGTCGCGCTCGCCGGTCGCGAGTGGGGCGGCGAGCTCTGGCCCTTCTTCCTCGCGGGGCTGCTCGCGCCCGGAGGCGCGCAGCTCCTGTTCGTCCTCGGGGTCCGGGAGGCGGGCCCGGCACGTGCATCCGTGATCGTCGGCGCGGCACCGCTCGTTGCGGTGACGATCGCGATCGTCGTGGTGGGCGAGCCCGCGCGGACGCCGCTCCTGCTCGGTGCGGTGGCGATCGTGGGAGGTGGAGTCGCCCTGGTCGCGGAGCGCGCGCGGCCGGAGCACTTCCGCGCGATCGGACTGGTCTATGCCTTCGGCTGCACCGTCCTGTTCGCCACCCGCGACAACGTCGTCCGCCACATCGCCTCGGACAGCACGGTCCCGCCGCAGCTGGCCGCGGCGGCGACGATCCTCTCCGGGACGGTTCTCGTCTTCGTCGTCCTGATGATCGCCCGCGGCAGCCGGGCCTTCGCCGAGATCCGTCGGGAGGGGCCGCACTTCGTGCTGCCCGGCGTGCTCTGGGGAGCGTCGTACGCCTTTCTGTTCGAAGCCTTCTACCGCTCCCGCGTGACGGTCGTGAGCCCCCTGGTCGCGACCGAGTCGCTGTTCGCCGTCCTGCTCGCGCTGCTGCTCCTCCGCCGCACCGAGCTCGTCGGCCGGCACCTGGTGCTGGGAGCGATCCTGGTGGTCGCCGGAGGCGCCTTGATCGGCGCGTTCCGCTAGGTTCGACTAGCCGATTTCGGCCGGCAGTCCACGCCCGCACCACTCGCTCCACGAGCCGGGATACAGCTTCGCGTCCGGACGGCCCGCCTCGGCGAGGGCGAGCAGGTCGACGCACGCGGTGATCCCCGAGCCGCAGTAGACGACGATCTGCTCAGCTTCGGGGATCTCGCGCGGCACCTCTGCCTGCGCGTAGGGCCAGTTGACGGCGCCCGGGATCCGTCCGGGAACGGGGTCGATCGGCTCGACGTCGCCGCGGTATCGCTCGGGCAAGCGGGCGTCGACCACGACCAGGCCTGGTTCGCCTAGCCGCTCCACGAGCTCCTCCGCTTCGATCGTGTCGCCCGTCCGCTCGCGCGGGAGGAACTCCGTAGGCACGATCTCCTCCTCGCCGCCGCGAAGGGGTCCCGCCCAGGTCTCGATCCCGCCCCGCAGCACGGCGACGTCCTCGTGGCCGAAGTGGCGCAGGAGCCACCACAGCCGCGCCGCGCCGCCCGCGCCGCCGTGGTCGTACGCGACGACGAAGACGCCGTCGCCGATCCCGGCCCGCCCCGCCGCGGCCGCGAACGCGTCGGCGCCCGGCAGGGGATGCCGACCCCGGCCGTCGACGCCGAGATCCGATAGCTCGTCGATCCCGAGGAAGGACGCGCCCGGAATGTGCTTCTTCAGATATGCCTCGCGCCCGGCCTCGACCCGGTCGAGCGAGTAGCCGCAGTCGACGAACTGATACCGGATCAGTAGAAGCCTTCGCGGCGCGCGTAGCGCTCGGCCCGCTCGACGTCGTACGTCTCGGCGTCGACATCCGCGCCCACGGAGCACATCAGGTCGCCCGGCGAGGGCAGCTCGTCGCGCGACACGAAGCGCTCGGGATCCCAGAGCTTCGCTCGCAGGAACGCCTTCGAGCAGTGTGTGAACACCTGCACATTCCGAAGCGAGTCGGCGAGCCGGTTGCCCGGCCGGTCGGGAAGCAGGAGCGTCTGCTCGTCGAGGATACGAACGAAACCGGCCGGGTCGCCTCGCGGGCTGACGTCGCAGGTGCCGTCCGCCGCGGAGGTCGCCAGGCAGAGGAACGGCGACCGCTCCACGAACTGCCGCGTCAGGTCGTTGAGCCGGCCGGTCACCTTCGACCGCACGAGCCCGGTCGGCTCGCCCAGCAGCGAGCGGAGGCCTTCCTCTCCGGCGACCGCCGTCATCCTCGAGAGCCTACCTCCACGCCCAGGCGCACGATCTCCACCTCATCGGGGAAGTACTGTCCACCCG